>JAJFUG010000181.1 GCA_021372515.1 bacterium | reverse complement strand
TCTGGGGTGTGACTGGTCTGAAATCCCGCTCGGCCTGGCGGCGCGGATATCGTGCACGAGCTGGGTTGAGGGACGGGCCGCCTCCACGCCGAACCCCTGGCCGCGCAGGATCATCTCGTAGGAACGGGTGTGCAGGTCCTCGAACCCATCCGAAAACTCCATCTCCTCGCCATCCACCTCGATCGAGCGGAACGTGCGCTTAGACGCGGCCCGCGCCTCTTGCGGAAGGTCGTTGCGGTCGATCGAAAGGAACCAGCGCACACGGGCGTTCTGCAGCTCCAGGAACCCGGCGCAGCGACGGGGTTCGCTCAGGTGGACCTCGCTGTGCTGCACGCTCCCGAACAGCCAGATCAGGATATCGAAGAAATGGATGCCGATGTTGGTGGCCAGGCCGCCGCTTTGCTCGGGGTTGCCTTTCCAGGAGTAGAGGTACCAATCGCCGCGTGAGGTGATATAGGTCAGCACCACCTCGTGCTTGTGGTCGCTTTTCTCCTGCTGGAATTTTTGCTTGTAGGCTTGCATCGAGGGATGAAGCCGCAACTGGAGGATCGTGTTGATCCGGGTCTCGTACTCCTGTTCCAGTTCCTGAAGGGCGTCGCAGTTCCAGGGGTTGAGCACCAGCGGCTTTTCGCAGATCGGCGTGGCGCGCACCCGCAGGGCGAACCGCACATGGGCGTCATGCAGGAAATTGGGCGAGCAGATAGTGACATAGTCGACCCGCCGCTCCTGGGGCTCCCGGCGCAGGCGCTCGATATGACGGTCGAAGCGCTCGAATTCGCGGAAGAAACTGACCGATTCGAAATAACGGTCGAGTATGCCCACCGAGTCGTGGGGGTCACAGGCCACGATCAGGTTGTTGCCGGTGTCGGCGATGGCCTTGAGGTGCCGCGGCGCGATATAGCCCGCCACTCCGATCAGAGCGAAATTGCTGGACACTGTCTCCCTCCTGTCACCGCCCCGCTTGGAACCTGTCCTGTTCGGCCATGGGGGCAAAATATACCGTCAGAATGGAATCGGTAGCCCGGAATATACAAAATATTCTGCGCTTAAGCTACAACAGAAACAGGGTCTGCAATTCGGATGCCAGCCGGCGAAAAGCACCCGGTAGCGGCCCTCCGAGAACCTTGCCACAACGATTGCGCGTGTTATCTTATAATGTAACTTTTCGGGAGGAAAGCTCCCGGCGAAATCAAGCGCAGTGGAACCAAACCTTCTGGACAGGGGACTGGAAGATGCTGATCACCGGCGGGGCCGGTTTTATCGGTTCGACTCTCTCTGAGCGCCTGCTGGAACGTGGACGGCGGGTGGTCTGCCTGGACAATTTCTGCGATTACTACGACCCGCAACGCAAACGGCGCAACGTGGCCGCCCTTCTGGCCCGTCCCGGCTACACCCTGGTCGAGGGTGATATCCGCGACCGCGAATTCATCCGCCAGTTGTGCATCGAGCACCGTTTCGACACGGTTATCCACCTGGCGGCCCAGCCGGGAGTGCGCCTGTCGCTCGAGCAGCCCCAGCTCTACATGGACATCAATGTCAACGGCACCCTGAACCTGCTGGAGGCCGCCCGTGACAGCGGGGTGGGCAAGTTCGTCTTCGGCTCCTCCTCCTCGGTCTACGGCGACAGCGGTGAGATTCCGTTCCGGGAGGAAGGACCCCTGAATCCCATTTCGCCCTACGGGGTGAGCAAGCGCACCGGCGAGCTGCTCTGCCGCAACTGGAACTACCTCTACGGCTTGAACGTGGCCATGCTTCGCTTTTTCACGGTCTACGGCCCGCGCCAGCGGCCGGATATGGCGATCCACAAGTTCGTGCGGCGGGTGATGCGCGGCGAGACGATCAAGCTGTTCGGGGACGGCTCCAGCCGGCGGGACTACACTTTCGTTACGGACATCGTGGAGGGCATCCTGGCCGTGGTGGAGAGCGATTTCAGCCTGGAGACCTACAATCTGGGCGACAGCAGCCCGGTGGAGCTGGGGCGACTGATCGCCACGATCGAGAAAGCGGTGGGCCTTCCGGCCGTGATCGAACGTCTGCCCGACCAGCCCGGTGACCCGTCGGTCACCTACGCCGATATCTCCCACGCCTCCGGAAACCTGGGCTACTGTCCCAAAGTAGGGATCCAGGAGGGGATCGAACGTTTCGTGCGCTGGTTCCGCGAGGAAAATCTCTGAGCCGTCGGGGAGTCTATTCCGCTCCACGCCACGCTCCCGTTTTTCGGGGCGCTAATCCATCACACAGGGACCGTTGGCCAGACCGGTTTTTACTCTCATCCGCATCCAGGCCTGGCGCCGCCCTGGCCTCTGCGCAGCTTAGCCCGGCCGTTAAACGGCCGGGCTTCCGCCATCCGTCTTTTCCTCCGGCCGGGCCGTCTCCGGCGTCTCTGTCTGCCCGACATGCTTTCGCAGCGCGGCGATCAGCTTATCCACCGGCAGGCCGGCCATGTTGGCGGCGTTCTCCAGGGTGGCCATCCGGGCGATAGTCTTGCGCAGCACCGGGTTGTTCAGCTTCTCGAAAGCCGGCACCGCGGAGAGCAACTTGGCCTCCAGTCCGGGATAGGCATCCAGCAACTCGGCCACCTTGGTCTGGGGCGTTATCGGAATGTTCCTTCTCATTCTCAATCTCCATTTTCCAGGTTGTCGTATTCGAACAGACGGCGTTCGCCACGCAGTCCCCGCTGAGGCGAAAGCTCCTGCTCCATGGATGCGATCCGGGTGGAGTCGGTCTCGCGCACGGTCAAGGCCGGCAGGGGCTTGACAATCTCCGAGTCCGCGCCGTCGTGCAGACGGGTGATGATCTCCCCAAGTGTCATGATCCGCAGGGCATGGTTGTCGATCCGCCCGCTCATTTGAATTCCGACCCTGAGGTTGAAAGAGTTGTTCCCCGGGTGCGAGGAGCTTATTTTCCACCTGGCCTCGGGAACAGAATGCCTTTTTCAGTATGCATCGAAGTCCTTGGTGGCACAACCCGCCAGCGGAGGCGGCAGTGTTTTTCGTGAAAGACCCGGGGAAGGGATTTTCAGGCCGCCGCTCAATAAAGATAAAAGGATATTCAAGTCAAAATAAAACATCTTTCCAGTTTTTTTCAAGGGTATGGCCGAAAAGGCCGCCTGTTCACCGGCCATGCCATAAACCTTGCCCCCGCGGCCCGGGGAGTGAATAATAGCGGGGTATTGGTCGTACAGATATGTGCGACTAAGGTGGCGTGGAATTCCCTCTCGGCCGTTCAGGCGACTAATACTATTCTCTGGAGAAACTCATGATCCTGCGCGCCTGTGTTCTCTGCTGTCTGCTGCTCGGCCTGACTGCGACCCGGCCCGCCCGGGCGTTCGATTGGGACTCGCTGCCTGCCGGGCGCTGGGTGAGCCTGCCCACCACGGGCGAGGCTGCGCCCAAGGTGTTCCACGGCGGGGCGGCGATAGTCCCGGAAAAGGGCCTGGTGCTGTTTATCGGTTCGGACACCCACGCGCCCACGCCCCTGGAGAACGGCGAGTCCAACTCGGTCTGGCGGCTGGACCTGGAGAGCCTCACCTGGAGCCGCGATTACGAGCAGGACCCCAAGAGCGGCTACCGCATCCTCCCCGACAGCCAGTGTGTGACCGAAAGCGGCCGACCCTGGGCCATGCACACTTTCGGCGATGTGGACTGGGACCCCACCGTGGGCCGGGTGGTGGTGGTGAGCGGGCCGCTGCACGCGCGGTTCGAGCCCCAGGAGCGCTTCCCGATGTTTACGGGGCCCAACTGGTGGGTGAGCCTCAAGCCCTCGCACTGGGAGTACGACCCGGACACCAGAGCCTGGCAGCGCCTGGAGACCGGGGCGCCCAACGTGTTCGCCTGCGGCACCGTGTTCGACCCGGAGCGCAGGGTGATGCTGGCCCACAACGGCACCTCGACCTGGGAGCTCGACCGCGCCGCCGGGCGCTGGGTGCTATACAACGCCCCCAGCAAACCGGGCTGGGAACTCAATCCGGTCTACGACAGTTTCGCCCGCCGGGTGCTTCTTCTGGGCAACAACAGCGGCGACACCACGCTCTACGCCTACGATTCCTCTGTCCACAGATGGAATGTCACCCCGGTCGAGGGGAGCACCCTTCCGGCACACGGCGCGGCCGTGGCCTACGATACGCGCAACCACGTGCTGCTCTACCTGGCCAACGACTACCAGGACCAGTACTTCAACCCCACCGGCCGGTCGGTGACCTTTATCTACCACAGCCAGGGCTGTCGCTGGGAGCGGCTGCAGATCGAATCCCCCGAGCTGTACGGCATGAATTTCCTCATGCAGTACGACCCGACGCGCAACGTGTTCCTGCACTTCGAAAAGTCCCGCGACAGCGGGGACCGGCTGCGGGTCTGGGCTTTCCGCTATCGTTGAAAATGCATGATTTGACAGCATGTTCCATCGAGCCGGGAGCCGGCCTCTTGCGGGCCGGTTTCCATCCCTGAAGCTCAGCCGGAGGAGAAAGACAGATGGAGAGGATGTCGAGGCGGGATTTCGCCCGGGCCGGGGCTGCCGCGGCCCTGGGCGCCCTGGCGGCGCAGGTTCGGTCCGAGGCCGCGACTATGGTCGACCCGAACGCCGACCGGCCCAACGTGATATTTTTCATGACCGATGACCAGCGCTGGGACTCGCTGTCCCGGGCCGGGAACCCCTACCTCAAGACCCCCAACATGGACCGGATCGCGGGCGAGGGGGCCTATTTCACCGACTGCTTCGTCACCAACTCCCTCTGCGGCCCCAGCCGCGCCACCTGCCTGACCGGCAAGTATTCGCACAACAACGGCGTGCGGATCAACGAGGGCACTTTCCCGCTGGATGAGGTGACTGTCCTGGAGCGTGCCCGCCGCGAGTGCGGCTACCGCACGGCGTTCGTGGGCAAGTGGCACAACAAGCCCTGGGGCCGCGACCGCGTGTTCGACTACTATTTCGGCTTCCGTGGCCAGGGAGAGTACATCGACCCGAAGATCCAGGAAAACCAGGAACCGGAAAAGGTCTACCAGGGCTGGGTCGAGGATATCCTGGCCGACCACACCCTCGAATTCATCCGCAATTCCGCGGCTGAAAAAAAGCCGTTCTTTGTCTGCCACTGGTTCAAGACCCCGCACCAGCATTGCATCCCGGCCGAGCGGCACAAGGACCTGTTCAAGGACGTGGTTTTCCCGAAGCCGGCCAGCTTTGACGCCGGCTACGAGGGCAAGCCGCGCGCGGTGCGCGAGGCGGACATGAAAATCGGCGGGGAGGGGACCTACTCCTACGTCAAGGACTGGCAGGAGTTCATGCGCAACTACCACCGCGTGCTGGTGGGGGTTGACGAGAACGTGGGCCGCATCCTGGATGAGCTCGACCGTCTGGGCGTGGCCGACAACACTCTGGTGATCTTCACCTCGGACAACGGCTATTTTCTGGGTGAGTTCGACTTTTTCGACAAGCGCCTGATGTACGAGCCCTCGCTGCGCATCCCGCTGCTGATCCGCTACCCGCGGCGGGTCAAGCCCGGCACCGTGGTTGACCGCTTCGCCCTGAACATCGATTTCGCTCCCACGATCATGGACTACGCCGGGCTGATGATCCCGCGCGGGGTGGACGGGCGCAGCCTGCGGCCTCTGCTGGAGGGTGACACTCCCTGCGACTGGCGCGAGGATTTCCTGTACGAGTATTATGCTTACCCCGACTGGCACATGGTCCGTCCGAACAAGGGCGTGCGCTCCAGACGCTGGAAATACATCGAGTACTACGATTTCCCGGACCACGAGTTCGAGCTGTACGACCTTCAGACTGACCCCCAGGAACTGCACAACCTGTACGGCAAGCTGGAGGTCAAGGAGGTCCAGGAGGCCATGGCCCGCCGTCTGTACGAGCTGCGCTTGCAGACCGGCGACCCGGACCTCAAATTTGAGTAGAGATTTTTAGGCCGGGGGAGGCAGCGCGCCTCCCCGTTGCTTACCCCTAAGGTCCGGAGCGAGATTGCCATGGAAAAGGCCCGTCTTTCATCCTTCCGCCGTGCAAGGCTACTGACCGCGGCCGCGCTGCTGACCCTGTTCACGGCTGCCGCGCCCTGCCCGGCCCAGGGCCCGACCCTGCGCCTGGATTTGCCAGGCGCGCCCTATCCGGGTACTTTACGCCCGGAGGCGCCGGCCATAGCACGGCAGGCGGTGGTGCCGCTGGGGGCGAACCTGGAACACCTGACTTTCCTGGGCAATTTCAGCGACCGTTTCGGCCGCGACCCGGCGGCGCTTCCCGGCAAGCTGGACCTGGACGGCCGCGAGCACCCGCGTGCGGCCACCGCCCTGTACGCCGCCACGGACGGCCGCACGCTGCGCCTGGAGGTGCGTTGCCAGGAGAGCGAGCCAGGGTCGATGAAAAGCGATTTCGATTTCTATTTCCCGGATGACAGAATCGAGGTGCACCTCGACCCGGCCCACGACCACCACCGTTTCGAGCGGATCGCGCTCTCTCCGGGCGGGCGGCTGCAGCAGTGGGCCTATACTGTCGCCGAGAACCACCTGTCCCCGGACCGCGCTTTCCGCGAGGATTCGAGCCATCTCAAAGTGAACGCCGCGGCGCATCTGGATACCGGCGGTTGGACCGCTCGCTTCGATATCTCTCTTCCGGATACGCTGCGCTCCGCCGCCGACTGGACAGTGCTCGGCCTGAATGTGGCCCGCTACCGCGCCGTGCACGGAGAGGAAACGAGCCTCTGGTGCCCCGACTCCAACCGGGCCTGGGCCCCGCTCTATTTCGGCGACCTCTATCTGGGCGCGCCTCCGGCCCTGGTCCAGTCCGTGGAGCTGGGAGCGCTTTCCTGGGGCGAGAACTCCGGCCGGCTGGTGTTCGCCCCCGGGGCGGCCCTGCCGCGCAAGGTGAGCGTGGGCACGCTCAATTACCAGGGCGTGTTCGAGGAGAAAGAATACACGGCCACGACGCCGGAGCTTGCTTTCGGGTTCGAGATCGACCCGCACGAGCTGATGAGAAGCGCGGTGGTGCTGAGGCTGGACGGCCGCGAGTGGGGCCGCTACATTCTGGGCTGGAAACGCGGCCTCCTGCTGACCCATAACCCGACCGGCGGTTTCAGCGCACCGCGTCCGCTCCCGGGAGAGCCGGACTACCAGTGGAAACTGGCCCGCTACGTGCTGGACCGTCTGCCCGCGTTCCGGCGCTCGCCGGATGGGTTGACCCTCCTGAGCGGCGACAGCCTGCGTGTCGACCTGCGCCAGGCGGACGCGTTCGCGCCACTGGCCGAAATAATCGTCCGCCGCTTCGCGGATGACGACACCCGTTTGATTGCCGCGGCCCTCATTCTCTGCCAGTCGGGAGTGATGCTCTCGAGCGGCTCGGGGGAGAAAGTCAACGAGCCGCTGGGGCCGACCGGCACCCTGCGCTGCGGCGCGGCGTTCTGCAACTCCTACGCCGACCTGCTCTGCGAGCTGATCCGCCACCTACCGGACAGCGCGGGCCAGCCGTTCAAAGCCGCGGTGCTCTGCTACAAGGACGGTCCCGCGAACACCTGGGGCTGGCCGCACCACTGGGTGGCCGGGGCTTCGTACCGGGGTGGTCTGACTCTGCTGGACGCCGAGCTGGGGGTGTTCTTCGTGAACCCGGAGAACGGCCGCCTGGCCACGTTGAGCGAGCTGCTGGCCCATCCGGAATGGGCCGACAGCAGCGCCCACGGCCTGAGCGAGTATTTCCGAGGCCGCCCGGCCACCGATTTCGGGGTGCGCGAGAGCGGCGACCTCTGGATGCTGGAGTAGAACCAGCCTGGAGATGAAAGAATAAGCGGCCCGCTCCGTGTCTTCGGGGCGGGCCGCTTATTCTTTCCCGGGTATGGCTGAGTTCAGGCAGAGATATAGGGCACGGTCTGCGGGCCCTCGGGCAGCACGCCGACCCGGGCCGCGGGGCCGACCTTGGCGGCCAGCTCGTGCACCGTGGCTTCGATGTCGCGGCAGGGCCTCAGGTGCGCGCCCTTGATCTGCCCGTCGCTCAGGTTGCGGCTGTAGACATACACCTCGGCTTTTTTGCAGATCAGGGCCAGGAGCTGGGCCTGCCACATGTCCTGCGACTGGAAGCCCGGCTTGTGAAGGGCCGCCAGCAGGTCGTCGATACTTGCGGCCTCGCGCAGCAGACGGGCGAACTCGCCGTGCTCCGGGATGCCGTCCCAGCAGTCCGCGGCCACGATGATCGCCCCGCCGGGCTTGATTATGTTGGCCGCCGCGCTCATGCCCTTGACGCTCTGGTAGAGGTTCAGGTCCAGCGGATAGCCCGAGTTGCTGCCCACCACGATGTCGAACGGAGCGCCCACCCGCAGCATCGCCCGCTCACGCACGAACGAGCAGCCTGCCTCGTGGGCCAGTCGCCAGTCGCCGGCGAACACCCCAGTGACCCGCTTGTCCCGGTTGAGGGTTACGTTCACCAGGAACGCCGGCTCGGCCAGGGCAGTCACCTGGCGTATTTCCTCGAAGACCGGATTGCCGGCGGTCACGCCCCAGGAGGCCTTGGGATTGTCGAGGTTGGCCACGCTGTGGTTGCGCAGGATCGTGTCGATGTGGGCCAGCCCGGGCATGCAGGCCTTGCCGCCGCCAGAGAACCCGGCGAAGAAATGCGGTTCGATGAACCCGGTGAGGATCTTGATCTGGCAGTTCATGTATTCCCGGTGCAGCCAGGCCTCGTTGCCTCCGGTGGTGCTGCCGATAGACAGGTGCGACCCGCGGTCGCCGGAGTCGTTCTGGACGATTGGATAGTGGGAGGCAATCTCCTCGCCCAGCATGGTTTCCAGCTCATCCGGGGTGTTGGCGCGGTGCGTGCCCGTGGCGTTGAACAGCACCACCCGCCCGTGCGCCGACTGCCCCAGCTCGTCGAGGATGGCCCCGACCAGCAGACGGTTGGGGGTGGGACGGGTGATGTCGCTGAACACAATGCCGATTTTCCCCTCGCCACGGGCCAGCTCGCTAAGCGGCGCGCAGCCGATAGGCCGGCGTAGGGCCTCGCGGAGCGTGCTTTCCGGGTCGGGCAGACCCTCGGTGTAGACCGATTCGAGCACCACAGCCCGCAGGCTGTCGGGCAGGCTCAGCTCCAGGCCCTCTTTACCGTAGGCGAGCTTGACCTTCATCCCTGTATCCTCTCTCAAGACACGTTTCATTCCGATATCCCGGCTGTCGGGCCGGACTGTCGACCGCTCTCACTGCGCGCTCCAGACCTCGCGGCCGTCCACCACGGTCAGAACCACCCGGATGTCCTTGATCTCGTCCTCCGGACACTTGAAATAGTCACGGTCCAGGGCGATGAAATCGGCCAGGCGGCCGGGGGTGAGGCAGCCTTTCTCGTTCTCGGAGAATTGGGTGAAAGCGTTGTTCACCGTGTAGAAACGCAGGGCTTCCTCGCGGGTGACCGCCTGCTCCGGGTCGATCACGCTGCCGCGCTCGGTGCGCCGGGTGATCATGCTCCACATGGCGAGCCAGGGGCTGTAGGGGTTGATCGAGGTGCGGTCATCCAGGCGCACCATGTGGTCGCTGCCGCCGCTGACCACCACTCCGGCGTCCACCAGGCTGCGGTAGTCGTGGAAATCCCTCAACCGCTCGGGCCCCAGGATCGCGAGCATGGCGTCCGCGTCCTTGTAGAACCAGGCGGCCTGCGACTCGGCGATCACGCCCAGCTCTTTCATGCGCCGGATGGATTCGGGGCTGAAGAAATTACCGTGGATGATGGAGAAACGCATGGGACGGATGTCCCTCTCTTTGGCTATGGTCTCGTAGGCGTTCAGCATCATCTCCACTGTCCCGCCGCCGGTGGCGTGGGCGGTCATGGACCAGCCGTTCTCGGCCCCGGCGCGGCAGAACATGGTGAACTCGTCCTCGTTCAGTCTCAGGATACCGCGGTAAGCCGGGTCGTCGATCCCGAAAAGTGCGTTGGCCTTGGAGCCCCAGGGCTGGCTGAGGTAGGCCGTGCCGGTCAGGATTCCACCGTCCAGCACGTACTTGAGCCTGCCGGTCCTGATCCAGTCATCGCCTTCGCAGGTGGGCTGACCCAGGGCGGCCACATCGGCGCGGATTTCTTCCTGCGTGCGCCCCTTGAGCGGGAAATCGATATAAATGTTTTCGAACACGCGGATATTCAGCTTGCCGTGGGCGCGCAGGCTGTCCCAGATCGCGGTCTGGTTGCGCTGGAGGCCGCCGCTGGTGACGCTGGTGAAACCTGCCGCGTTGTAACGGTCGATCATGCGGGCCAGGGCCTGTTCCCGCTCGGACTGCGAATATTTGTCCAGGTCCGGCACCTTGATCAGGGGGAACGCGGTGAAACGCACCAGGCCGTTAAGTTTGCCGGTTTTGTTGTCACGCAGAAGCCCGTCGTGCCGCGTCTTTTCGGTTATCCCGCTGGCGCGCATGGCCGCACTGTTGATCGAGCCGCCGTACGAGCCGTCCAGGAACACCGGGTTGGCCGGGGCCACGGAGTCCAGCTCGGCCAGGGTGGGGGCGCGCAGTTCGGCCAGGCGGGTGAAGAACAGCTTCGGGTGCACGATCCATTCCCCGTCCGCGTGGCTTTCAGCCTCGACCCGGATCCAGTTCAGCAGCTCGTCGATGCTGTGCACGTCTGGCACCGAGTCGGCCAGCTCGCTCGTGGAGGCGCTCTCCGGGTGGGCGTGTGCCTCGATCAGCCCCGGCAGCACTGTCCTGCCCCCCAGGTCGACTTTCCGGGTCTGTGGCCCGGCGAGACGCAGGATTTCGGGGTCGGTCCCCACGGCCATGATCCGTCCGCCGCGCACCGCGATAGCACCGGCCAGCGTGGATACGCTGTCCAGGGTCACCACCCGTCCGTTGTAATAAACTGCGTCCGCGGCCTCTTTCGGCCCGCCGGCGCAACCGGCGGCCAGCAGCACCGCTGCCGCGGCCAGTGCGGCAAACACACCCGGCCGTCGCAGCCAGGCCGGAATTCTTTCAGTCAGCATGTCCATCCTGTCCCCATCTGTCTCGGAAAGCCGAAGCCCCGGCAAGTCCGTCTGCCCCGGCTTCCGTTCTCGGCAATAGGAAGGCCCGCCCCACTTCCGATAGAGCGGGCCTTCCTCCGGATTACATAAACTTCATTCGCCGCTGGCGATCAAGCCCAGTTGACCAGGTCGTCGATCTTGACTGTCCCGCGCTCGTCGATCGAGGTGTAGCTGGCGATCCCGATCAGCGAACTCATCAGGCCGGCGCGCATCCCGGCTTTCTGCCCCAGCGGGTCGGCTCCGCTGGGGCGGAAGATCATGTCGCGGATGCGCTTGTCCGCGCCGCCGTGCTCGCCGTCCTCGTGCGCCACCGGGATGACCCTGGTCGTGCCGTCTGTCTTGGTCACCCGTATCTCGGCGTCGTGCTGCACCTGCCAGGGCTGTTTGTCGTAGTTGCGCACCTCGATCCGGCCCAGGCTGCCGTTGAACACGATGAACTGGCCCTCGTAGGGCACGGCCGCGTTCAGCGAGTAGTTGACCAGCACGTTGTTGGTATAGCGTATCTGCGAAACCATGGTGTCGTAGATGTCGATCCCGTTGCGGAACACACACCCGTCGCGGTAGTAACCGTCGTTGTCCTCGCATTCAACGTACAGCTTCATGTTCTCAGGGGTCTTGGTGATGTCCCAGAAGAACGGGCACTTGTCCTTGAAGGTGCAGACCCGGCAGTTGGCGTGGCGGAACTGTCCGTTGTATCCGTAGACATTCAGCTTGCCGTGGGAGGTGACCTCCACCGGATCGGAGTCGATCCACCAGTTCAGCTGGTCGAAATGGTGCGAGGCCTTGTGGCAGAACAGGCTGCCAGAGTTCTGACGGAAAGCGTGCCAGCGGCGGAAATAGTCGGCGCCGTGGCTGCGGTCCAGGAACTCATCATAGTTGGCCGAGTATATTTCGCCGATCTCGCCCGAGGCCAGCAGCTCCTTGAGCTTCATCGAGCTGCCCTCGTGACGGGCGTTGAAAGTGACAGTGAGCTTACGCCCGGTCTTTTTCTGGGTGTCGATGATCGCCTGGGCCTGGGCCGCCTCCGTGCAGAGCGGTTTTTCGCAGATCACGTCGCAGCCCAGCTCCATCGCCCGGCAGACATACTTCCAGTGGTAGCCGTCCACCGTGGTCACGATCACGGCGTCCGGACGGGTGGTCTTGATCATCTGGTCGAAATCGGTGAACGTGGGCGCCTTGGTGCCGATTATCGACTGCGCCACCACGGCCCGCTCGGGGTTTATGTCGCACAAGCCGACGAATTCGAGCAGGTCGGAATAGTCCTCCAGCAGGGGGGTGCCCCACATGCCGGTGCCACGGCTGCCCGTGCCGACCATGGCCAGGCGCAGCTTGGGCCCGGCGGCCAGGGCCGAAAGCGGTCCGGCCAGGCTGAGCGCGCCCAGAGCGGCGGCCGAGACCGAGGTGCTCTTGAGGAAGGTGCGGCGGTCGATGCTGGTGCCAAGCTTGTCCATTCATGCCTCCAGGAAGGAGTTGAAACGCGGAAATGGAAGAGAGATCGTTTTCCGGTTGGGGATTGGGCGCGCCGCGTGTGCACCGATTTCGTCGCAGGCAACGCCGGGCTAAATATCGATAGTCAATGGGGATGTGTCAAGGAGTGTCTGCGCGGCGGAGGCTCCCCGAAGAAAGCGGAAAATCTTGCTTCCGGCGGGGCTTGCCGGTAATCTGGAGCAGCGCCGGATTCAGCCGGAAACGACCTCCCGCCAACGATGGAGCCAACGATGAAAAACACGCTGCTTGCCTGCCTGGCCCTGCTTGCGCTTTGCTGTTCCTCGCTCCCGGCCGAAAGCCGTTTCGAGCGCGCTGCCCGCGAGAAACAGGCCCAAGCCGCCGAGGTGGTCTGGTTCAGCCACGAGCCGCTGATGTTCAGCCAGCGCAAGGGACGGATGCCCGAGGACTGGCCCGCGCGCTACGAGCGCCAGCACTCGCCCGGGAATATCGCCCGCATGGCTGCTCTGGGCGCGCGCTACGGCCGGCTGCACTTTTTCAAGGGCTTCGGCCTGGAGACCGAGATGCCAGAGATACGCAACAGCATGCGGGCCGCCGGGAGCATGCACGAGCACGGCATGAAGGTGAGCCTCTACCTGGGCGGCACGATGTTCACCGAGACGTTCTACCGCGAGGCGCCGCAGGCCGAGGCCTGGGAGCAGCGCGACCAGTATGGCCGCCCGGTGCCCTACATCGTGGAGGCCCAGACCTGGCGTCATTTCGCCTGCCCCAACGAGCCGGCCTGGCGCCGTTACATCGAGCGCGTGCTGGATATCGGCATCGACTCGCTGCACGCGGATGAGTTCTTCTTCGACAACTACATGTTGCGCCAGGAACCCAAGAGCTGCCGCTGCGACAGGTGCATGAAAGCCTTCCACGAGTTCCTGCGACGGCGCTATCCCACGGCCGAGGCGGCCCGCGCGCGTTTCGGCTACCCGGACACGGACTGGCTGCAGCCCAGCCAGTGGGACGATTTCAACCGCCCGGAGGACCTGGCCGCGATCGATGACCCGGTGCTGCAGGAGTGGATCGCGTTCCGCTGCGAGTCCCTGGCCGACCAGTGCCGCGAGTTCTACGACTACATCAAGGCGCGCGACCCGCACATCGCGGTGGGGTTCAACCTCAAGGGCGTCTACAGCCTCAACCGCATCTGGGAGAACGCGGTCTACCACCCGCTGTTCGCCGGGAGCTGCGATTTCTTCTGCTTCGACATCCCGGGTGTGGCCCCCGGCCTCGACCCGAACACCGGCGCTCTGGTGAGCGAGATCCGCTCCTACAAGACCGGCCGCCGCCTGGGGATCGCCTGCCCCAACGGCGGGCCGGACATGGAGCTGGCCGAGCAGATGGCGTTCAACTACGTCAAGGAGGTACCGGGTTACGGCTGGCTCGGCCTGGGAGACAACCACTACGCCGAGCGGCATTTCTCGGCCCTGGCCGAGTTCTTCCGCGAGTACTCACCGCGCTACTACACCGGGGTGAACGCCGTGGCGGATGTGGCGGTGCTGCGAAGCTGGCCCTCGATGGCCTACAGCGTGGCCGGTCCCTGGATCGATGCCGTGCTGGCCGAGCAGGTGCTGATCCAGCACCACGTGCCGTTCGATATCATATATGACGAGCAGACCGACAGCCTGTCGCGCTACCAGGCCGTGATCCTGCCGGGCCAGGAGAGCCTTTCGCAGACCGTGGTGGACCGTCTGCTGGCCTTTGCCCGCGCTGGCGGCACCCTGGTGTTCACGGGCGAGAGCGGCAGCCTGAACGAGTACCGTCAGCCGCGGGCGGCCAACCCGCTTGCCGCCACCCTGGGCGGGGACCGTCCGGCCACGTTGGC
>JAJFUG010000180.1 GCA_021372515.1 bacterium | reverse complement strand
CATGCCACCATCAGATTTCCGATACCGTGAGAGCAAGGGGCTTAAATTGAGACCAATGGCTCCTGAAATCGAATCCGAATCAATCAATCCTTCTGGTGGAATAGATGGGTCCATGACAAAAGCCGGATCTCCCATCTGGTGAGTACGGTCACCCAGATTGATTTTTCGCAAATAATCAAGCGTTTCTGGTTCTCTTACCAGAATCAATCTTATATGATTGCGAATATGCTTAATCAACCATTTTTCTTCTTGTGGACGGGAATTAAATGGTCCGACAGATGCTCCCCACAGAACTACCGATATTCCTTTTTTTGAAAGAGTTGCATCAATCGCTGCATGTTTCAACGGGAATCCATAATCTAAAGTATAGTTATCTCCACCGATCTGCAGCGCCACGTCGCAATCATCAACACAATTCTCTATCATTTTTTGAAAACTGTTGTAGTAAACATATCCCAAATCATGGAATGCGATTTTTCTTCCGATTTGAGATAATATCCAAGTCCAAGAATAGCGTTTATCTTCAGGCATCCACGGAATCGGACAATGAGTTATATTATGTGTCATATTAGCAAGATTTAAGCCACTATTATAATCGTCTTGATTTGTATTTCTCGCAAAGTAATAGTTCTTGACACAAGCATTGTTAAAACTATTTTCTATTATCTTGAGAGTGCCTTCAACTATCGCCTCACAACCACGATTGAGAAAGGGGCCGTTACCAATAAGTATGATTTTCTCTGTTGACATACTCTTCTCTCAACCGTTGAGCAAATGCCATAATCGGCTTTTTGCTCTCTCCATTAAATTCCAAAACATTTGAATATGTGCGATGTGCCTCTCGAAAGACTTCAAATCGCTCTGGATATTATGCTGGGTAAACGATCTTACCTTGCTCTTTACAGCGGCTTCCCATTTGTAGTCAAATCGTATCTTCTTTTCTAACAATCTTAAATCAGGTAACCGTTTGTACCTTACATGCCGTTTTGAAGCGATAATATAAGCCAAAACGCGTTTTTGATGTATTAATCCTATTTGACTCTCTCGTACTCTAATGTGTTCTATATGAAGCAGTTTTAGAGATGTGGAATTTGTCGCTTCCTTTAAACAATCCAGAAGTTTATTTTCACGGATAATCAGTAGGCTGTTACCACGTGAATCCTGTATATATTCGGGAAGCCACGCGTCCATAAAAGTAGCATCTGCACATTCAGAAAATACATCATCACAATAGTCACACGTTTCCAATGTAAACCAACGCTCTTTCCATAGACGTGCTATACCTTTTGACCATCCAATTTCTAATTTTTGACCGTCATCCCATATTAACCGGAAAGCGAAATCGCTGGCAGGATACTCTGACCTCTTGCAGCGAAAGAATATACTCGCCAGATCTGTTCGTTTATCGTATTTTAAACATAAATAATTAATGAAGTGCCTGCTCTTCATTTGCCCACAAACCAAGCCGAGAACAAAACGGATTCGTGATTTCAGTCCAGGAATATTGTGCATTGCCAGTCTTAAGGCTCTGGCCATGCATGGTAAAGCCACAACAGCGTAACGCCCTTCCAGAGTCATAATTTTTTTAAGAGCGCGGCTGATCTCTACTGGTTGATAACAAGAACCAGAGCAAGCTTTTATCTCGTCACTGGTGCGGCAAACCTTGAAATCAAACAACGTTGGGGATTTAGAGTCAGATCCGACACACACGGCCCCGTCAATTTCTCCTTTAGCCAAAAGAGCTTCAAGCAACCAAGTGACGAGACCTCCAGATGCACTATTTAAGCGGTGTGTTTCAGAATACCCAGCAAAAGTATCTAAATAATATCCCATTACATCATCATGTTTGATATCAATCACTGAAGAGAACAATCCGTTTGTTATATTCAGTGTATCCGGATTATCTGGCACAAAGGGGCACACTTTCTCGCACATTCCACAGGCTTTATTGCATTGTTCAAAACCAAAAGATGGCTGGTAATATCCTTCTTTTGGTGAAAATACCATCTGTATTCGCCCCTTAGGACAAACCATTGCACAGAGACCGCAGCCAACACACAAGTGGTTCATGCGATTTCCTCTGTTGTAATCATAGTTGTTTTTACATTAGACCGACTAAACATCTGTTTTAGAATATTTGCTATCTCTCCAAACGAAGGATCAATCCACGGTCGCCCGATAATGACCAGCAAAATATAGGTTCCAAGTAAAACCAACATTGAGAAAATGAGACCGGCTAATTGATTATCAATCTGGAGGAAAGAATGACTCCAAGTTGTGAAGCCTACTGACCCGATGCAAGCAATGCCAGGAACAACCAAATGCCTAAGCACTTGCTTAAACCTCAGGGAGAGAAGCCTGGCTACAATCTGGTAGCGGACCAATTGCGCCAATATACCAATAGCAGCCATTAGGATAGCTACACCTTTGGCTCCTTTCCAACTAACCATTGGATAAATACCTACAAAAAGCAATATGGTCATTAGACCAATAGTCTTTGTCCAAAGTTTTGGTCGATTCAATGCATAGAATAAACCGTTTAATGTTCCTGAGAACATTGCACATAGGCCCCATACGGTTAGCCACGGAACAAAGACAAGCGATGGCATCCATTTTTCACCCAACACAAGAGAGAACAAATCCTTCGAACAACTGCAAATCAATCCAGCCATCGCGAATGTGACAAGGGATACAAAACCAAATGCAAACCTGAATGATGAATTCAAACGCTTCTTATCCTCTTGCAGTTGGCTGAACATTGGGAAACTCAGTTGTGAGATTACTCCACCCATCTCTTGGGTGGCGGTCGTGCAGATAAGAAAGGCCATCTGATAAAGAGCCAATTCCTTTACATCAAGCATGCGGCCGATCAACCATTCACCTGTTCGAACGAATGCGTATGAACTTATACAACTCACAAAAACCCAAAATCCAAAAATGTGTAACTCCTTCAGTGGTTTCCAATAAAGAGAATATCTCAAATCCATACGACGGGATAATAAACTGGCTCCAACCGTCGTTATTACTGCTCCACTCAAGCTAGACCAGACCAATGCCCAAGCATCAGGATGGATATACGCCATGACGATGCCGACGATAAGACTGATTACCGCAGCAGTAACCTGCAAAACGACTACGGGTTTGAAAGAAAGGTTTTTTTGTGCAATTGTAATATAAAGCGGTTCCATTCCTCTGATGATTGGAAGAATGGACATAACTTGAAGTATTTCAAGTGAATTCGGACTATTAAAAAAAGTTGAAATCCATGGTGCAACCAGATAGAATGCTCCACCCAGCAACAATCCACGAATTCCCTGTACAGTTCTTACCGGTGTGATATGAACTGAAATATCACCTCGATACTGTATCATAGCCTGACGCAAGCCAGTTTCTGATATTTGTTCAAGAGTGGTTATCGCAAGTGTTGCTATCGCGAAGACCCCCATTTCCTTTGGACCCAGCCACCTTGCAATAGTTAAAATACGGATAATATCAAAAGCACGCTGACAAAGCCGTGCTCCTCCCAAAACGGTGGCACTTCCAACAACACGCCTACCCAAAACATTAGCAGCACTTCCTGTCTCATTTAACACTCTCAAATACCTTCCCCTCTCTTATTCTTCTCATCTGAACCCTTCGGTATTGCTATTATTCCCAAAGCATAGCTGTTATTTGGATCAATATTGATAATTTTTATACAGTACTCTCTTGCCCTCTCCATCTGCCCGGTCTGATCGTATATACTTGCGATCTTTCTCAAAACACTTACTCTGTCCGGTTTCAGCACCTCAACCCGACGCAACTCTTTCAAGGCCTCGTAATACCTTTTCTCTCCCAGATAGGAGTCCGCCAGAAGCTCCAGGTACGAGACATTGTTAACGTCCCGGCTCAGGGCCGCCTCGATCTCCTGCCTCATCCGGCTGTAATCCTTCTTCCGGCTCAGATAAAGCGCATACTCGTAGCGCAGCGGCCCGTCCTCGCTGCCCAGCGCCAATCCCAAACCCTGGTTGAACAGCGCCTCGACCTCCGTGTCACGGCCCTGGCTCGCAAGCAGTGTGGCCAGCATCCGGTAGCATTGCAATTCGGGAGGCCTCTTCTTGATCCCGACCCGGTAGCTGCTCTCGGCGCTGTCCGGCATCCCGAGGGCTTGGTAGTCGCGCCCGGACAGATAAAAATACGGGTTCCCCCACTTGGTTTCGGCGTTGCACAGTCGAAGTTCGGCCAGCGATTGGGATTGGAGCCCCTGATTGAAAAAGTGCTGCGCCAGGATAAAATGCCCCTGACTGTATCCCTCCGGTGTCAGCCGGGACAGGAGCTCCGGGTCCTGGCTTTTCCCCCAGACACGGCGCAGACGCTGTCCGATGAAAGACGGGTAGATTTCCAGGCCCTCCCGGGAGACTGCAACCGCCTCCTCCAGCCTTCCGCGCTCCAGCAGGAAATCGCTCAGGTAGAAAAAACAGGCTGGGTTGCGCGGGTCGGCAGCCAGCGCGCCGCGGAAACACCTCTCGGCCTCGGCCGAGTCCCCACGCGCCGCCTCCAGGAGAGCTTTCCCGATCCAGTACTCGCTCGAGGCCGGGTTGAGCGAAAGCGCCCTTTCCATGTATCTCCTGGCCTCTCCCAGGAAAAACGTCATATCGTTCTGACTTGCGGCCAATGCGTAATTCTGTCCGGCCCGGAAAGCATAGCCCGCATCGCCCGGCACCAGGTCGGAAGCTGTCCGGTAAAGGGCCGCCACCTCCAGTGGGGCGAGCTGCTGCCGACTGTCGACAGTCTCGCGCGCCAGAAGACCGGCCTGAAGGCCCGGCACGGCCAGCCAGCTTCCGGCAAGGCAGAAACACGCCAGCGCAAGCACAACCCAGCGCAGGGACAGGGAGTGACCGTCCCGCACCCGGCGGCTCTTGTGAAGTGAGAGCGCCCGCCGGCTGAAAAGAGCGGCCAAGCTCACGAACAGCAGGGCGTTGGCTTGGAGCTGAAGGTTGAAATCCGCCACGCTGTGCAGGACGAGGGCCAGTATCCCCACTCCCAGCCCCAGGCTGAGGTAATCCCGGGGTTCCCAGGCTTTGAACAGCAGTCGGCCCAGGCCGGACAGGAAAGAACCCAGACCGGCCAGCACCAGCAGGACCCCGGCCAGACCGTACTCCACCCAGAGTTGCAGGTAGTCGTTGTGGGCGTAGTCGAAGAACATGGCCAGGCCGCTCTCGCGAAAACGCGGGTAGACACTGGCGAAATTCCCGGGGCCGTAACCGGCCAGGGGCCGCTCCCGGATCGCCGCAAGCGCCGAGCGCCAGGCCGTGGTCCGCGAGTTCAGGGTGAGCATGGTCCGCTCGTCCCCCAGGGTCTTGAGGCGTGCCTCCACCCGGTCGGTCTGCAGGACCCAGAGGTAGCCCAGGGTGAAAATGACCAGCACCAGCACCGGTGAAAACGACAGCCGCTCCCGGCTCCTGGCCAGATAGACCAGGGCCGGAACGCCCGCCGCAGCCAGCAGGCTCAGGATGCCGCCGCGCGAGAGCGAAAACAGCAGTGCCACGAAGATCAACACCAGCCCGGCCCCCAGCAGGACGCCGAACTCGATGCGCGAGCGGCCCCAGTTGGCGGCGAAAAGCCCGGCCCCCGCGGCCAGGGTCAGTTCCAGACAGCCGGCGAAATGGTTGTGGTTGACATAGGGCGCGGTCGCCCCGACCGACTCGTTGCCCAGACGGGAAAGCAGGCCCTGGGAGACGGCGAAATAGCGGATCAGGCCCCAGCCGGCCACCAGTACTCCCAATAGAGTCAGGGTCAGGACGAGCCGTTTCTGGTCCGCCTCCCTGACGAAACGGCTGTACACGAAAAAGGCGACCAGAAGGTAATCGTTGAGCTTGAGCAGGCTCTCCAGGCTGGCCTGACGATAGATGGAGAACCAGCCCCAGGAGACCATCCCCCAGAGCAGCAGGGCCAGCAGGAGCCAGCACAGGAGCGGCAGGCGCACCCACCTTTCCCCAGAGGCCAGGAGGCCTGCGGCAGACAGCAGCGCAACTGCGCAGACCATCAGGTGGCTCATCGACAGAGACCAGGCCTCGACCGCCCCGTGGCTGAAGACCGCAAACAGAAGCAGGGCGTAGAAGAGTCCCTCCGCAGTCCAGCCCAGGAGCCGGGGAAGTGTATTTTCAGGGTTCGGCGGCATGCGTTTCCTTAGCTTTAGTCCAAATAAGGCTCAGACCGTGACTTCTTCCTTCTGCTTCTCTGCGGAGCGCTTTTTACGGTGGGTGCGTTTCTTCCGGTCACCCGTGGCGCTGTCCTCGTAGTAGTAGTACGAGTAGTAGTAATAGCCCTCTTCCTCGTGGGCGATCTTGTTCAGGACCAGGCCGAGGATCCTGATGCCGGCCTTTTCAAGCTGGGTCTGGGCCTGGCGCAGCACCTGGCGGTCGGTGGTGCGCGGGTCGATCACCAGCAGCACGCTGTCGCAGAAAGTGGCTATGAGCGCCGCATCGATGACCGTGGCCACGGGCGGGCTGTCGATGATGATCCGGTCGTAGCGGCCGGCCAGTTCCTTGATGAGAGCTCCGAAGCGCGAGTTCTCGATGAGCTCGGCGGGCTGGGCCGGCAGGGGGCCGCAGTTGAGCACGTCCAGGCCGGCGGTCAGCTCCGGGTGGATGAACGAGAAATCCGGCATTTCCTCGACCATCATGTTGGTCAGACCGCGCTTGTTCTCCAGGCCGAATATCTTGTGCACGCGCGGCTTGCGTAGGTCGGCGTCCACCAACAGCACCCGCTCGCCGGCCGCGGCCAGGTTCAGGGCCAGACGGCTGGAGACAGTGGTCTTGCCCTCGCCCGGGCAACTACTGGTGACCAGAAGTATCCTGGACTTCTGCTTCAGGTCGGAGAACTTGATGTTGGCCCTGAGCACCCGGAAAAGCTCATGCTCCTTGCGGTAATCCCTGTCCCCGAAATAAGTCCGGTAATCGAAGGCGCCCTTGTCCGCCACGCTCTGCAGGCTGATCGAGGAGAGCACGGGCAGGCCGGTCAGGGCCTCTATCTCCTCCTTGGACTTGAGCGAGCGGTCCAGGTACTCGACCAGGAAAGTGCTCCCCACCCCGAGGCTGAGCCCCAGCAGCACGCCTATCAGGAGGACCAGCCTTTTCTTTGGTTTGTCCGGCAGCATCGGCGGCACGGCGGACTCCACCACCTTGATGTCGCCCTCGCCCAGGCCCTGGGACAGGTCCACCTCCTGCATCTTCTTGATGAACAGGTTGTAAAGCTCCTTGTTCGTGTCGACCTGGCGCTTGAGGATGTCGTGCCGGACTGCCTTACGCCGGGCCTCGATAATCTTGTTGGTCAGGAGGTTGCGCTCGGATTCCAGGCGGACTTTCTCCTGGGCGTACTCGCGCTCCAGGGAAGCGACTTTGGCGTCCGCCTGCTGGACCTTGGGGTGCTTGCCCTTGTAGCGCTGCAGAATGTCGTCGCGCTCAAGCTTGGCCTGGATCAGGCGGGCGTGTATGTCGTCGAGCAGTGTCTCGTCCGGGGCCTTGAACAGGTCGGTTTTAAGCTCGCTCTCCAGGCCGGTGCCGTCCGAGACGAAAGTGATCCGTTCGGCGCTGATGTAGTCCAGCAGCTCCTGCTGCGACTGCTTGACCTTGTATTCCAGGTCCAGCAGCTGCTGGTTGAGCCAGGAGGCGGTGTTGCGCGAGGACTCCAGCTGACGGGTCCGGTAGGCGTTCATGTAGACCGAGACGAGCGTGTTGGCAAGAAGCGCCGCCGTATCGGGCGAGGCCGAGGCGGCCTTGACCTCCAGAAGGCGGGTGTTGCGCAGGCGCGAGCATACGACCCGCCCTTTCAGGCCGTTCAGGGTCCGCTCGTATTCCGGGCTCCCTTTGCCCTCCGGGCAGAGCCGCAGGCTCTGGATCACCCCGTCGTAGACCGGGTCGCCCTTCAGGATCTGAAGCTCGGTCTCGAAGCGCAACTGGTCGCTGAAAATGCTCTGGGCCAGCTCCGCCCCCATCACCGTGCGGGAGAGGTCCTCGGTGATCAGAATACGGGAGACGGCCTCGTAGATCGGTGTGGCGGTGAATAGATACAGAAGCGTCCCGGCAACGATGACCGAGAAAACGGTCAGGCCCAGGTTGAGGTGCTTGCGCACCACTTTCCAGTAGTCCAGCAGGTGGATGTTCTCGATCCGGCTTTCTTCTTGTTCGTTGTACATGACCCCTATCCCGTGCAAGGGTTAGAACAGGCTCTGCGGAACCACCACCAGGTCGCCCGGGTCGAGCAGCATGTCCTCTTCCAGACTGCCGCTCTTGACCAGGTCGTCCAGCCTGGCGATCAGGACTTTCTGCTTGTCTCCCACTTTCTTTATGACCTTGACCTTGTTCTTGGCTGCGTACTCGGTGAACCCGCCGGCTTCGAGGATCGCGTTCAGGACAGTCAGACCCAGGCGGTAATCGTAGTTGCCGGGCTTTTTCACCTCGCCCATGATGTTGACGAAGCGGCCCTCGGTCCGGAACTGCCCGCCGCTGGCATTGGCCACGTACAGGATGTCCCCATTTTGCACCTGCACGTTCTGGCTCTGGTCGCCGCTCAGCAGTTCCTTGAGGTTGATGTGTATCTGCTCGAAATCCTCGGCCGAGGCGGAGTCGCTTCCGCCGTGAGAGCCGCCCGCGGAGCGCAGGATGACGATCTCCTCCGAGGCGTCCCGGGTGGTGCCGCCGGATTCCAGCAGAAGGTTCAGCACCCCGGTGCGCTCCTTGAGGTAATAGACCCCCGGCTTGGCCACCTCGCCCTGGACATAGACTTTCTTGCTCTGGTAGCTCTCCACGCTGACTGTCACCACCGGGTTGACCAGGTAGTCCTGGCTCAGTTTCAGCACCAGGTACTGGTCGAGTTCCTCGACGGTCAGGCCTTTGACCGGCAGGTTGCCCAGGAAAGGGTAGCTGATGTTGCCGGCCGAGGAGACCTGGAAACTGCCGGTCAGGTCCGGCTCATCCAGGACCGTGATGTGCAGGATGTCCCCCACCCCCAGAACGTAGGCATCCGAACCTGAGGGCTCACCGGCCGCAACAGTCAGAACAGGGGTTGCGAGGCTGCACAGGATCAGGCAGACAACCAGGCGGATACATTGCCCAGTCCGGCGCGACAATCCAGGCCGATCGAGGGAAATTCTCATGATCCGGCGCTCCATCCGGCCCGCAGCGGACCTTATCCGAGAGTACACTCTAAACATTCAGCCTCACTCCCAGGCAACTGTTAAGGAGTTCGCACCCCTTGAATGAGGCCTTTCCGATTTCCGGCATATCATCCAGAAGAGTGTAGGCGCAGCCGACCTCATCCGGCACATGGGCGTCGCTGCCCGAAAGCCCCGGTTTCTGTAGCCGCAGGGCCAGCACCTGCGCCAGATAGTTTTGGACCTTGCTGCTGCGGCCGTTGTAGATCTCGACTGCATCCACCGCCTCCAGCACGTCACGGGAGGGCTCACCGGCCCGGTATGGGTGGGCCAGGACGCTCACGCCGCCCATGTCTTTTATCTCCGCGATGACATCGAGTGCACGGCTTGAACGGATCTCCCGCTCCAGAAAAAGCCCCAGGATATCGCCCGCCTCGGTCGTTATCTCACAGCCTACCACCACCTGAAGCCCGGCGCCACTGGAGGCGACCTGCTCACGCAGCCTCAGGCTGCCTTCCAGAGTGCCGTGGTCGGTCACGGCCACGATATCGAGGCCCCGCCGGACAGCCTGCCTGGCGATCTCTTCCAGCTTCAGACGGCAGTCGAAGGAGTACTCGGAGTGGATGTGCAGATCGGCCTTCAGTTCCATAATGTTCCCTTGCAGTTCCGGTCGATGGAGAGGCGGTTCTCCAACTCCCTCAGTTGAGGGCAAAGAAGTAGTAGCGTAGCCCGGTGTTCAGGCGGAAATTGGCGAAATCGTTCGGCCGGAACTCCCCGGCGTTGACCACATAGTTGAGGTTCACCATCGGCTGCAGGTCCCGCGAGATGCGATAGGTGATCTGTAACTCGGAGCCGAGGATGTAATCGTTCAGCCGCTGCTCCACCTGGTCCAGGGACAGGCTCCTGGAGTAGAGCGCCCCGGACAGCTCGACCCGACGGCTCAACTCGTGGTTGGCCCGGACAGCGACCTCGGTCAAGGTGTACAGGTTGGCGCTGATGTCGGACAGCAGCCGCCGGCTGACGGACAGGGCCAGGCTCGTGCGCGGGATCCGGTCGAAACTCACCCCGGCCTCCAGGTAGGCCCGGGCGTTGCCCGCTCTCAGGCCTGGCCCGGGGTTCCGCAGTTTCAGGTCCTCCACCCCGGCCGCCCCGAAAAGAGAGGTGCGCGGGGTGATGGCATAGTCAGCCTCCAGCACCAGGCTGGAATTACGCCGCCGGATGCCGCCCTCGTAGTTCTGGTTCTGCACGGCGAAACGCAGGGCCAGGTCCAGCCGCTTGCTCCAGGTGTAAAGCAACTTGCCGGAAGCCCCGTGCTGGAACACATCCCGCCCGTATTTCCGGTCGGTCTGCATGTCGCTCGCGCCGTAGGAGGCCTCCAGCTGCAGCCGGCTGTTCAGCCGCCGGAAATAGTGCTGGCCCAGCCCGACAGTGCGGGTCAGGACGCTGTTGATCGCCGGGGGCCGGAAAAAACCGCCTACGTTCAAGGCCGAGGTCAGCACCCCTCCACCCTTGGTCAGGTCGATGGGCCGCTCGCTGAGGTCGCCGAAGAACTGCAGGCTCAGGTCACGGTGCCAGTTCCAGTCAGACCCGAGACGCGTGTAGTGCAGGGCGTTCTTGGTCCTGTCCCCGCCCGCACTGTACCAGCTGTAATCGCCCGTGTAGTCCAGGTTCACGCTGAGCCGCCGCGTGCGGTAGTCCAGGTCGAAATGCGGCACCAGGTGCTGGCTGAAAACCGCCTGGGTGTCCGTGCTGTCCAGAAAAAGGTTGTCATTGTAGCCCAGCAGAGTCCCCACATAGAAATTGGAGCTTATTCCGGCCGTTTTTGCCGCCGGGACCTGGAAAGCCGCCTGGAGACGGTCCGCCGGGACCACCGCGGCCAGCGCCAGAACAACTGTCAGAACCAGTATTCTTTTTATTCTTTCCGGCATTGTCATCTTTCAAGAAGTTCAAAACCGGCACAGAAGGCTCCGGGGAACATTACGGAACCCGGTTTTATTTTTCGCTCCCTGATTTACAAACTCTCCCGGCTCGCCGCTCCTCTTTCCAGGCTGAGGGCAATGTGTCGGGTCGTTGGATCGAGCAGAACGCCTGCGCCTCCCTCTCAGGGAGAGAAAGGCGCAGGCTTCGGGTCGGGAACCGCTATTTGAGAAGGATCATCTTACGCATCCTGGCAAAATCCCCCGCCTCCATTCGATAGAAATAGACCCCTGAGGGCGCTGCCCGTCCCCGCTCGTCCCGGCCGTCCCAGGTGACCTGGTAACTTCCCGGATCGCGGGTCTCATTGACCAGGACCTTCAGCAATTGGCCTCTCAGGTTGTACACGCTCAGCCGGACCTGGACCTGCGGGCCCTCGGGCAGGCTGAAACTGATGCTGGTCGAGGGGTTGAACGGGTTCGGGCAGTTCTGCTCCAGGCTGAAAGCCCGCGGCAGGGCAGCCACGCCGTCGAGACTGACCCCGGCTTTGAGCGTCTGTCCCTCGGCGTTCAGGACGAGGATTTCCTGCAGCCTGACATGGCTCTCGTTCAGCCGTTCGCCCTTACCCAGCAGATAATCCACGTTGACCAGCGTCCCGCCTGCCAGGGGCGCCCCGTCCAGACTGAACACCAGCAGCGTGAGCCGGTCGCCCTCCCTGGAGGTTACGACCTGCCAGCCCTTGGCCGCCGGGGCGACTGTCACCTGGCCCAATCCAACCTCCGGCGAAACCTCCAGAACGATCCGGGCTACAGCCGCCTGCGCCGCCTCGTCGATCCGGACCCCGAAATCGTCCTTGTATTCGGGAGCCGTCTTCCCGGACGGGTTGAGCATCTGCTCCAATCCGGCGGGCTGGCCCGACAGGGCGGTCTGCACTTTGCCGGACAGCACTTTCAGCAGCACCAGAAGGTCCCAGATGTCGGTCTTGCCGTCACCGTTCACGTCCCGGTCTTCGTGGCTCGTCAGAGCCCGCAGCAGGACCAGCAGGTCGAAGACGTCCACCTTGCCGTTGCCGTCCAGGTCCGTCGGCCCCAACTCGCTCACGTTGAGCAGGTACCCCGAGACCTTCGGCTCGCGGGACACGTTGCCGTCACGGTCAATCGCCTCGACGTAGTATGAGATGTTGGCGCCAATCGGCTGGCCAGGAATTTCACCCTGGTAGACGCCGGAGACCTGTTCCATCCCGACGGTATCGGTCTGTTCGGCGATAGTGTAGATCAGGTCGACCCGCGCGATCCCGGTCAGATCGTCGGATATCTTGGCCAGGATTGTGTACGGCTCGGTCCTGGAGGTCACGAAGCTCTTGCTCTGGACCTCGACCGACGGCGGGGTATAATCCAGCACCGCACCGGCCGTGAAGTACTTGTAGCGCGGTCTGGGGACCGAACGCGGCAGATCGATCGGCCCGAAAGCGGACAGCGCTGTCCGGCTCGTATCCACTTCCAGAGGAATACTGAGCCTCACTCTGTTCAGCAGGGTGTCGACCACCCCTTCGAGCAGGACGAACTTGCCCAGCACGCTGTCCCAGGCGGCGATGGACATCCGGGTCCCGAAAGCGCCGTTCAGATCGGGGTCCTGGGTCACCAGGTCGCTGTCCTGGAAGGCGAAGCCGAGGTACAGGTAAATACTGTCGTTGACCCCCGGCCGGGCCTGCCCGGTCAGGCTGAAACCGCCCAGGTCCACACTCCAGCCGCGCCGGATGCTGAAGAACCCGGACTCACCCCCGGCGGAAAGCTGTATCGGGGTCACCGCCGCTGTCAGCTTGGACTTTCCGCCGCCGGAGGCCGCCACCGCCAGGAGTGAACTTCCACCGCCTTGCAGGTTTTTGATCACATCCTCGGTGAGCGGTCCGGAAATCTCGCTGACCTGAATGCTGCCGGTGGTGTTGTAGGTGCCGGAGCCGCTGTTAACCAGGGCCATCTGGATCCCTATCCCCTCCCGCATCTGCAAGGGGATCGAGTCCCCGGGCGAGACAGCCGCGGCGAGCTGGGTGCCGCCCAGGCCCACCGTATACGGCCGGATGATCGCGATGTCCTGGCCGACCCAGTCCGATCCCCCCCGTCCGTCGAAAGCCCGGAACAGGAAATACACTGCATCCACCGGCTGGCGGGCTGGCAGGAGCCTCGTATCGAAGGTGAACAGGTTGTTGACCAGCGTCGCCACTCCCGGCAACCCTGAGAAAGCGTAGGTGATCGGGTCGCCGTCCGGGTCGTAGGCGTTGATCTCGAACGATATGAGCATCCCTTCCTGGACGTAGCGCTCGCCGACAGGACGCAGCACGGGCGGACGGTTGACGTCCTCCACCTTGAAAGCTGCGTAGCGGCTGACCGTGAACACGCCGTCCGACACCTCGATCAGCACGAGGTAATCGCCGGCCTGGTCGTAATCCGGAGCGAACAGGATGCTCATTCCGTCCGGGCCCAGCGAGGCGTTGGCCGGCAGGTTCCTGACCGCTACCGCGAGCAGGTCGCCGCCGGGGTCCTCCACCTTTATCCCGACCCGGACCTGCTCACCCTCTTTCACGGTGAAGGTCTGGACATCGTTCACGTCAGCCGCCAGCCGGATACCTTCCTCCACGTGCCTGAATTTCATCCCGGCTGCGGCGAGCAGGGTCCCTCCAGCCAAGTCGAGCGTCGGCGGCAGATTCACGTCCTGGATGGTAATCGGCACTCTCAACTGATCCGAAAGACTCCCATCCGAGGCGGAGAACACCACCTGGTAGCTGCCGTTGCTGCGGTAGGTGGTGGCCCAGGAGAAACTGCCCGAGCCGTTGCCGTTATCGCTGAAAGTCGCACCCGCGGGCAGGCCGGATGCGCTCAGGGTGACAGGGTTGCCGTCCGGGTCGCTGGCGCTCACCTGGAAGCCCAGGACCTGGCCCTCGGCGGCCGACTGCGGCCCGGGGTCGGACAGCATCGGCGGCCGGTTGACCGACCCGACCGTGATGGAGACCGAGCGGCTGTCCGAAAGACCGGCCGGGTCGGCGGCGCTGAAGCTGACACTGTAGTTGCCCGCCGATCCAGCCGCAGGCATCCAGCGGAAAATTCCCACCGCCGCGTCAAAACTCGCGCCGGTGGGCAGGTTGCCCGCTGAATAGGTCAGCACGTCGCCGTTGCGGTCATCCGCCACGACCGAGAACTCCAGCAACCCGCCCTCACTTATCGCCAGGGGTGGTATCCGCCGCAGCTCGGGCGCCACGTTGAGCGCGCTGACGCTGATGTTGCAGGTCGCTTCGGCATACCCGCCCGAGGCATCCGTCACCCGGAAGGTGACCGGGAAGCTCTGGCCCGCCTGCTCCAGGCTCGGAGTAAAAGCGAAACGCCCTGCGGAGGTCAGGAACAGCGAGTTCATCGGCGAGTTCTGGACGGACAGGACCACCGGCTCTCCGCTGGCGTCGCTGCCGTCCACCTTGATGCTCAGCGTCTGTCCCACTGCCGCGGTCTGGCTTGGGGACACGCTGATCACAGGGGCGACATCCAGCTCGGTCACCGTTATCGTAACTGTCTCTTCATTGATGAAATCCCCGTCACTTGCTCTGAACACCACGTTGTAGCTACCTGCCTGCAGCATGGTCGGGGTGAAACTGAATGTGCCGCTGGCGCTCGACGCCCCGGGTGCGGAACTGAAAGCCGCCCCATTTGGCAGATTCCGGGCGGTCAGGGTGACAGTGCTGCCCGGGTCCGGGTCAGTGGCCGTTACAGTGAAGCTCAGGGCGCTGCCCTCCTCCACCGTTCTGTCGCCGACAGAAGCGAGGACCGGCGGGCTGTCGACAAAGCGCGCCGGATCCTTGACCGTGATCTTGATGTCTTTCTCGTCCTTGAGCCCGGCCGGGTCGGTGACTGCGAAAGAGACTCGGAAATTGCCGATCTGAGTGACTTCAGGCGTCCAGCGGAACGAGCGGTCCGCGGCGCTGAACACGGCCCCCTGCGGCAGGCCGGAAGCACTGAACACCAGGTCGGCCAGAGGGTCGTTGGGGTCGCTGGCGGAAAGGACTATCTCGGCCAGCTCACCCGCAGTCACCTCAAGATTGCTCAGGAAACCGAGAGCCGGCGGGAGATTGACCTGCAGCACCTGGATGCTGACCGTGACCGTGTCTGAGGCTCCCTTCGGGTCGATGGCAAAGAACCTGACAGTGTAAGAACCGGCCTGCCCAACCGCCGGTGAAAACGAAAAACGCCCGCTCTGCGGGTTGAATCCCGCGTTCTCCGGCAGGTTGTCGGCGGTCCGCACGAGGGGATCGCTGTCCGGATCGAAAGCGTTGACGAAGAAGCTCAGCTTCCCGGCCTCGGGTACGCTACGGTCAGGTATGCCGCTCAGCACCGGCGCCCGGTTGACGGCTTTGACTTCGATCTCGGCCGACACTTGATCGGTCAGCTTGCCGTCGCTCACCGTGAAAACCGGCTTGAAAACACCGCTCTGGCTGAGATCGGGGTTGAAGGAGAAAGTGCGGGTAGTGGAGTTGAAAGACGCATTGGCCGGGGCCTTGGTTATGCCGAACACCAGGTTGTCTCCGTCCGGGTCGCTGGCGTTCACCGTAAAGGAAAGGCTGCCGCCTGCGTTCAGGACATAGTTCTGCAGAGGCTCGAATTTCGGCGAAAGGTTGAGCTTGACTGTCGGAGAACTCACAGCGATCAGCACTGTCTGCACCGCGCTGCCGCCCCGTCCGTCCTCGACCTTGAAATTGACGCCGAACGTCCCCGGCGTGGCCGGGGTCCATTTCAGGATGTGCGACTGCGTATCGAACGCGGCTCCCAGCGCCGCTGCGCTGGACGAGCTGTAGACCAGGGGGTCGCCGTCAGGATCGTTGGCTGTGACGATCAGTTCGATCAGTTGCCCGACAGCGGCGGCGATATTGCCGGAGCGGACAAACTCCGGCGGACGGTTCACCGCCCTGACCGAGAGGGTCATCGATTTTTCCGAGGAAGCCCCCAGGAAATCCGTAGCCAGGAACGAGACATTGTAGCTGCCCGCCTGCTCCATGGTCGGAGAATATGTAAATGTCCCGTTGCCGGGGTTGAACACCGCACCCGGAGGCAGGTTGCGCGCGCCGAGGGTGAACTGGTCCCCCTCGGGATCGGAGGCGCTGACCACGAAAGTCAGGCTCTGGCCCGCCTGGACCTCGCGGTTGGAGACACCGCTGAGCACCGGGGCGCTGTTGAGACTGCGCACTACAGTTATCGCCACCGGAAGCGAGGCGGTCAACTGTCCGTCACTGGCGGTGAATGTCACGCTGTAGCTGCCGGCCTGCAGGTAGGTGGGCGTAAACTTGAAAGCCCCGGTAGAGCTGGTGAACGAAGCGCCTGCCGGGACCCCGCTCGCGGTCAGGATGACCTTGGATTGCTCCGGGTCGCTGGCGCTGACACTGAAGCTCAGGCTCTGGCCGGCCTCCACCACCTGCGCCCCGACCGGATCGATCAGCGGCGGGCGGTTGAGCACGATGTTGGGAGTGGTCACGGAAATGGAGATGTTACGGGTGACGCTCTCCCCCTTGCCGTCGCTCACGCTGAAAGTGGCCTGACGGGTGCCGGCGTCCTGGGCGCCCGGTATCCACCGCAGCACCCTGGTCTGCGCGTCAAACGCGGCCCCGGACGGGACTCTGGCGCTGAAAGTCAGCACGTCGTTGTCCGGGTCGCTGGCGCTAACCATCACCTCGAGCAGCTTGCCCACCTCGACGGTCTGGTTGCCCAGAGTTCCGAAAACCGGCGGACGGTTGAAGTCCTTGACCTGAATCTGGACGTTCTGGTTCGCGCTCAGCCCGTCCGCGTCGGAGACCTTGAAATTGACCGTGTAGGAGCCGGCCTGATCGTATGTCGGCTTGAAAGTGAACAGGCCGGTGGATGCGTCGAAAGTCGCCCCCTCCGGTATGCCGGTCGCGAAATACAGCAGCGGGTCGTTGTCCGGATCGCTGGCCAATACATTAATATCCAGCCGCCCCCCCTCGGAGACCGTACGGTTGCCCAGCGGCGCCATGGTCGGCGGATGGTTGGTTTTCAGTACGGTGATGGTGAATTTCTTTTCCGCGGTCAGGCTGCCGTCGCTTACAATAAGAGTCACATCGTGCGTGCCGACCTGGTCCGAGGTCGGCGTCCAGTTGAAAGAGCCGCTGCCTGCGCTGAAAGTGACCACAGAGCCGGCCGGGCGCACCGGGGTGCTCAAAGTGAGCGGGTTGCCGTCCGGGTCCGAGGCCGTGAAAGTTACGATCAGTGGCAGACCGGCGTTCACCTGCCTGTTCGTTACATCGGACAGGGCGGGAGGACGGTTCACCGAGCCCACCGTGATAGTGAGCGTCATCCGGCTGTTCCCGCCCTTGTCGTCCACGGCGCTGAAATCCACCCGGTAGTTACCCTGTGTCCCGGCGGCCGGGGTCCAGGAAAATCCACCGCTGGCCGGGTTGAAAGAGGCCCCCAGGCTCTGGAGGGGAGAGCCGGTGGCGGACAGGGTAACCGGGTCACCGTCAGGATCGGTCGCCTGCACCGTAAACTGAAGCGCCGCGCCGGTGTTGACCGACTGGGCAGCCAGGGGGGTGAATACCGGCGGTCTGTTCACCCCTACGGCCGTAACGGTGAACGTCTGGGTGCTTGTCGCCCCGCCGCCGCCGGTGGCCGTAACGGTCACGGTGGAGGCTCCGGCCTGGGTCGGAGTGAACGAGAACAGACCGGTCGCAGGATCGAAAGACGCACCAGAGGGCAGCCCGCTCAGGCTCAGGCTCACCGTGGACCGGCCGGCGGGGTCGGTTGCGGTGATCTGGAAAGCCAGGCGCTGGCCCACATTGACAGTCCGGTTACCGATGGTGGCGATAACCGGCGGCACCGAGGCCTGGGTCACCGTGATCTGTATTGTTTCCGTGGCCGCCAGTTGCCCGTCGCTGACCGTAAATGTCACCGGGTACGTTCCGGCCTGCCCCAGGACCGGGGCGAACCGGAACTGTCCAGAGTGCGTGGCCACGTTGTACGAGAATGTCGCACCCGTGGGCAGCGGCGTTGTGGTAATCAGAAGCTGAGCCCCGGCATCCGGGTCGCTGGCCGACACGTTGAATTCGAGGGTTTCACGCTCGACCACGGTCTTGCCGCCGATAGGGTTGAGCACGGGTGGACGGTTGACCGAACCTACGGTGACAGTGATACTCTTTGTCGCCACTCCGCCTTTACCGTCCGAGGCCGTGAATGTCAGGGTGAAATTCCCCTGTATCGCCTGGCTGGTGGCCCAGGAGAACTGGCCCGTCGCAGCGTTGAAAGAGGCCGCGGGAGTGGCGGTCAACGGCGCTCCGCTGGCGCTCAATGTCAGCGGGTCGCCGTCCGGGTCCGTGGCCGTAACAGTGAAAGAGACCACCTGTCCCTGGTTCACAGTCACGTTGTTCAACGTCCCGAGAACCGGGGGATGGTTCACGCCCGCAACTGTTATTGTGAAGCTTCGGCTTACCACTCCTCCGTGTCCGTCGCTCACCGTGACTGTCGCCTGGTAGATACCACCGATAGTGGCCGCAGTGGTCGACCAGGTGAACTGTCCGGTAGCGGTGTTGAAGACCGGGGCGGGAATTGCGCTCAGAACATTGCCGCTCAAGGCATAGGTGAGCTGGTCCCCGTTCGCATCGGTGGCCTGGGCCAGAATGCTGACCACATCACCTGCCGCGACACTGCGGTTCTGTATGGGGTTCAGAACCGGTGGAGTGTTTACCGGCGGAGGAGGCGGTGGGGGGACGGCGCCGGCGTTGACAGTTATTGTCAGGGTGTGGGTGTTGGAGTTCAAGCTCCCGTCAGTGGCCCAGAAAGTGATGCTCGCAGTCCCGGCGGCCGTGGGGGTCCAGCTGAACAAGCCAGTGCCGGAGTTCAGGCTTGCCCCAGCCGGCAAGTCGCTGGACTGATAACTTACCGGATCACTGTCCGGGTCCGTGGCGACAAACGTATAATTGACATTGCCACCAACAGTCACGGAGGTGGATGTGGGCACACCCTCGGTGCTGAGCACCGGGGCCTGATTGACATGCGCCTGGCTCACGCTGACACTGATCGTCTCGCTGTCTTCAATTCCGTGAATGTCCGTGGCCTTAAAAGTGATATTGAACGTACCGGTCGCGGACGGTGTCCAGCTGAACTCCCCGGTTTCAGTATTCAGAGTCGCGCCGGTCGGCAGGCCGGTCGCCGAAAAGACGATCCCGTCCCCGTCGGGGTCCGTGGCCTGGAGGCTGAATGTCAGCGGCGTGCCGGTCACTGCACTTTTATTCCCGATCTCCGACAGCACTGGCGCCCGGTTGATCGCAACGCTTCCGTTCTGTGTCGTGGCCTGGATGCCGCCCTCGTTGATGTTCAACCGGTTGAAACCCAGCGCTGTGCTTTGCCCTCCGGCGCCGACAACCGTGAAAGCTATCGTAGCCACGGTCCCACTGATCGTGGCCGGAGTTCCGACAGCCAGGGCCAGCTTGGCCAGACCGGCGCCGGAAAGGTTGCTCTGGAGGGAGAAACCGGCCGCGGACAGTTCACTCGCCAGCGAGGCGCTCGCCGGAGCGAGCACGGCCGGGTCGTAGCTGATCCAGACATCGATGCCTCTGACCCCGGTCACCGATGGCGCCGAAATATCGACCGAGACCGTTTCACCCGGGTTTGCCACCTTGATCGGGAGAGTGAAGCTCGTCGACTGGGAGACGAAACTGACTGTTCCGGAGGTCACGTTCGTGGGGAAATTCCCGCCGTTGACAAGGTTCTTGCTGAAACCTATGCTCGCCGTCCCGCTGGCTTGCAGGACCTTGAAGTACACGACAATCAGGTCTGACGCCGCCGTGATATTGACCGGGCTGGAGCCGGCCATGGCCACTCTGACCTCGCCTGAATTGGCGGTCGAGGAGGACAGGGAGAACGCCTGGAAAGAGGCTCCCCGGTTTACAGTGCCGGTCGGCTGCAACTTCGCCGGATCGTAAACGAGCCAGATATCCGCCGATGAGATGTCGTTGTAGGCGCCGATCTTGACCGGGATCCCGATCACCGATTGGTAGGCTGCGTTCGGATAATCCTGCACGGACAGGTTCACCGCCGGCAGCGCGGTAAAGGTGACAGTCCCGGACTGTGTGGTGGTGGTGAGGTTCGTCCCGTTCAGCAGGTTCTTGCTGAAGTCGACCGTGGTCGAGCCGCTGCCTGTCAGCACGTTGAAATAGACTGTGATAAGGTCCGATTCGCTGCCGACGTTGACCGGAGTGCTTCCGGCCATCGCCACCCGGACCTCGCTCGCGGCCTCGGTGGAGGACACGATGCTGAAATTGCCGAATTGGACGCCTTTGCTCACCGTCCCGGTCGGGCTCAGCTTCGTGTTGTCATAGGTCAGCCAGATGTCCGCGGAGGATACTCCGCTGGCCGGGCCGACTTTTACGACCACCCCGATGGTTGTCCCGTTCGCCGCCGCGGGTATGTCCACCACCCGCAGACTCACCTGCCCGTAGGCAAAACCGGTGAAAAGGAACACCGCCAGGAAGGTCGAAAGCTGCAGCAACTTCGATTTTATCAACATAGGAAGTCTCCTCTATCGTGGACCATTCAGGAATAATTACTTCAGGATGATCATCTTCCTGACCTGAGAGTATTTTCCTGCCTGTATCCGATAGAAATAGACCCCCGAGGCAACGCTGCGGCCGTCACTGCCACGGCCGTCCCAGTTCACGGAATAGGTCCCGGCCGCCTGGTCCCGGTCGACCAGACAGTTGACCAGTTGCCCACGCATGTTGAACACGGAGAGGTTCACCTTGAGCGGCTCCGCCCCCTCCGGGATGGTGTAGCTGATCGTGGTGGACGGGTTGAACGGGTTGGGCTGGTTCTGCGACAGGCTGAACGCCTTGGGCAGGTAAGCCGCATCGGCCTGGAGAGCCGAATAGACCGCGCTCTCGACATCCGCGATCTTATCCTCGATCATGACACTGTTTAGACCGAATATCGGCGCAACGCCTGTACCGAGAGGGACAAACCGGAGCGAGGCGATCACGCAGTCGGCCCGCAGGGGGATCCCGCCCGCCATGGCGATCCTGAGCCGGCCGGGTTCGGAATCGTTGACCGCGTACATGAAACCGGCGGCCTCGGCCGACAGCTCGAGCCCGTTGTACTTCACGAGACTCGGATCATAGGTGACCAGGTACTGGAACGCCCGGGGGCCCTTGTCCGATGAGCTGATGCCGGCCACTCTCACCTGGAGGCTCAGACTGCCGGACTGGACGCCGAGGTTGTCCAGGGCCAGGCGGAACGGCGACTCCACCGCTCCGGCGGAAGCCAGCAGGGTCGAGGTGGAGGGCAGACCGCCTGAGGTTTTCATGCTGTTGGTGATGTCGCCGCGCAGTACGAAATTCTTGGCTGCCGTGAAATTCATCGTTCCAGAATGGTCGTACAAAACGCGCAGAGTGTCTTTCAGCGATGCGCCGTCCAGCATGCTCAGATCGAAATAGATCGGCGGGTACTGCGAGCTGAGGCCGACACTGAAACGCAGTATCTCGGCCGCGATCTGGCTGTTGACGCTGCCGCCCGTGAAAGAGGTGCTCTTGGCGAGGTTGGCCGCCTGCAAGGCAATGGAGCCGGTCCCGTAATTCGGGGAATCCGTACCGAAAGGCGGAGACTTGACCGCCTGCTCCAGGATATAGGAGGCATCGGTCGAGGTTATTACAATGCCTTTCAAGGCGTTACTGAGAGCTGTGCTCACGGGGAAAGACATTATGAGGTTGGTGTCCAGCACGGCGTAGAATTCGGCGGCGCCGTTACTGGTGACCTTGTAGGCGGTGTCCCCGTCCTCGTTTTTCAGCACGACCGGAATGCGGGAAAGACTCGTGCTGCCCTCGCGGTCCTTGATCCCCGAGACAGAGACGACATAGGCCGCGTTGGCCAGGCCGCTCAACGCCGCAGCTACTTCACTCGGGTAGATGTCGGTGTTGGAGGTCAGGGGATAGCTGTACCAGGACCCGTCCGTGTTCTGATACTCAAGCAGGTACTTGCAACCGCGGTAAGCGCCGATGGAGCATCCAGGTTTTCTGAGAGCCGCGATGATGTAGCCGTTGCTCTGGACGTTACCGGCCGGCATGAAAGCCCCGTAATTGGCGCCCGCGGAGGTTTCCTGGGACGCAGTCAGGAAAACCGACAAGCCGCTGTCCCCCAGACCGGCCAGAGCCAGCAGGCCGCGGCTGAGCATGTTGCCGGTGCTGGTGCGGACCTGGGCGTTGGTCGAGCCAGCCCCGTTGACTTCCCAGCTTCCCCCCAGGCCGTTGTACGCAGTCCGGACGGCAGCAGCGTAAGCCGCGGCGTTGGTCTTGACCGCCCCGCCGGTCACTTTGCTGGAGCTGCCGATACTGCTTGCCGCCAGGTACAGCCAGGCGATGTCGTAGCCGGACAGTTCTTTTGCTCCCTGGGTTGTCCTGGCGGTGACTATTCTGTCCACCTCGTCGCTGGCCGCCGGTCTGGCCGACCGCAGCCTTTCGAAAAGGGTCGCGGCGATGTCCCCGTAGGTTGATGTCCCGGAGAAGCCGGACTCGGACACTTTCAGAAGGAACAATACATCGGTCATGAATGGCTTGGTGGTCCCGGAGATCGGGCCGCTTTTCACCGTGTAGTCGTTCACCATCTCGTCGGCCATCGACTTGATCGCGTTCTGTAAAGTCGTACTGTTGCCGGAATGGTCCCAGGCATAGAGCAGGGCCAGGCCGATCTCGCCGTAAGTGCTTCTGGCCGCGACTGTGCCGCCGGCCGAATAAGGCCAGGCCTTGGTCAACCCGCTGCCGCCGGTGGGCAAGGCGCCCTCGCTGAACGAGCCGCCGACATTCACGCGGGCGGCGAGCAAATAATCGACCGCCGCTTTGAGGGCCGCCTCATGGCTCATGGAATTGATTCCAGAGGCCAGATTGGGCATCTTCTGGTCTGACAGGGATTTGCTTTTCTGTAGCAACGCATCGAAACTCTGTTTCGTAAAGGCGACATGCTCGGCATTGTCATCCGGCAGCAGGGGGATAACAGCCGGCTGGGCGTTCAGGACCATCGGTGTGAAAGCGAAAACAAGCGCCGGCAACAGTTTCCTGACATAACGCAACATGGATCTACCTCCATTCAGGATTCAGGAAAGAAATCGACCCAAGCTCACCCTAATTCGGCAGTATCGGGCTTGCCGGCTTGGAGAAAATATTCCAGTAATCAGGGTTCGAGGGTCCGGGTCCGGGCGCGTATGCAGTCAGCGCCGCGGCCAGGCTGGCCACCGGGCTGGATACCGCAGCCAGGCCGGGACCGCTGTTCCCGCCACCCGTGATCTTGCTCTTCGTGCCGGAGGCGGTACTTTCAGCACCCGGCCGGGTGTCACTCCCTGAAGCACCGGTTTTGGAGGAGATGTAGTTCGCCAGACCATCCGTCAGGTTCTGCAGATTGCCATTCCTGGGCAGCAGAGCAAGCAGCTGGGAAAGATCGAGGCCGACTTTATCCTCGAGGAAAGCGAAGAACCGGTCGAATTCCGCCTGCTTCTTGTCGACTTTCTGCGAGTTCAGATAAATCAGGGCTTTTCCCAGAGTCCCCAGATAATCGCTTTCCGTAATCATCCGGTCGATCTTCCAACCGTCCTGGGGCACAATTTGGACTTTTTCGAGTAATTTGGTGAAATCCTGCACCTTTTCGAGCGGCTTGTTTGCATCCAGATTGAGGCCCCGGACCAGCACCACCGCCCAGTCGCCCTGCGTAATTTTCTGATATTTCACTCCATCTGCCGACATCAAGGAGGCTGGTAAGACAAACAACAGAGTAACGAGGATTGTTCTTAACATCTCGTACCTCCCAGGGAGGGGATTGGGGGAATATGGAATCAACCGTTCTGGCAGCAGTTTGTTTTCAGGTATTCGGTAATCGTCATTTTCATGCTGTCTTTGAAGACATTGCACAGGTGGGAGACATCGCAGAAACCGAGCTCGAAAGCGATCTCCTTCTGAGTCTTGCTCGAAGCCTCTATCAGTTCGAGACAGCGTCTCAAGCGCACGCCGGTCAGGTAACGCTTGGGAGTGACCCCCTCAAACTCCTTCATCAGAAACAGGATCCTGCGGTAATCCATCCGCACCACGCGAGCCAGGACAAATACATCCCTGATTTCCTGGAGATTTTCTTCAATAGTATTGCGTATTTTTACAAGGTCTTTGAATTCCTCAATTTTGTTGTGGTTCATCATTTGGAACTGCTTCAGATAGTAGGCGGCGCTATCGCAGGCGACTTTATCGATACTGAGTCGGCAGAAAAATTCCTTTTTGTCCCGGTCGATAATGATTGAGTACCCGTGGTAGTGCCCTATTTGTGATTTCAGATATTTTTTCCGTCTTTGTATTTCCACCAAATCTTCAATTACTTCCAATTCCCTGCACCTTTTCCCCAGGAGTTCCTCCTCCTGGAATTTTGTCACGCTAAGAAAAGGGGTGTTGGCTGTTATTATCTTGCCGCGGTAATCAACGAGTAGGGCCGGCACGCTGGTTTGTTCCAGCAGCCAGAGGACAGAGTCGAACAAACTTCTGATTGTTAAATCATCAGCCAGCATAAATCTCTCTTTAACGGTTATTGACTTTATCTTGTTTTATTAGCATCACCTTCTATTGTATATGCAACTTATTCGCATCCGAGCCCATTTTAATAATTTGCACAAATTTTTTCACTTAATTCTATCCTGTTACAAAGCTTGACTCAAGATAAATACATTGTAAATTCTGTAAATATTTTTTCAAAACGTCTGTTTAAACGGTTTTCGTTTTATTTAATTTTGCAACGCTTTTATTCTTTAATTACGTACCCGTATATACCACAAATCTCTTGCAATATTTCTCAAGAGATTTTAGTATTTGGAAATTATTATAACTAATTCTTCAAACTTCCGGGGTGGTGCTGTGAGTTGCAGGGGAGAGGTTCCCGCTTTATTGCTAAAACAGATGCGGGACAGATACGCCTTCGAAATCGGTGAAAGGGACAAGTTTGGCCGCTCGGCTTTCACCATCCGCGCCTTTGCTGAAATCCCGGAGGTCTATCTTGACGACCGATTCTCGATTATCGGCTTTTCAAGTAATTTCCCATTGCTTTCAGAGAGACTGCCTCAACTGGCTCATGACAGAGCCCATTTGAAAGAACTGCTGGATGAGGAAGGGTATTCTCGGATAAAAAAGCATCTGGAGAAGATGAAAGACATCTGCTCCTTGAATGCGGACGAGGAAAGCGGCTGGAACCCGGTTTACACAGGCCCCTCGGAGCAAGACAAGATCGGAGTCAACTGGTTCTGCCACCATGCCTGCGGCGACCACTGGCAAATAAAGGAACAGGATGGGAAATGGATCATATTCCATCACCCGCATGTCTCTGATTCGCTCAATTGCTACCTGATGTACGAAGAACCGCTCTGCCGTCCGGATGAGGACATCCGGATAACTTTCCGAATAAAAACCAGTCTCAATCCAGACTTGATACGAGACCTTTCCCTTGTTATTTCAGGCTACTCCGGCCGGGAGCACCCCCTCTGTGACCTTACCGGCTATGCTTTCTGCACCGCCTCCAACTACAATCTCGAAGCCCGCATCCAGAGGCAGGGCGCCAACCTGGCCAGCACCATGGAAATCCTGGAGCCAGGGACCGAGTATGAAATAACGGCTTCGCGAATCGGCGGTAAATTAAAAAGAAGCATTCGTGAACTGTCGTCCGGAAAACATCTGACCGGCATCGAATCGACGGATATCAACGCCTGCTACGACCGGCGTCCCTATTTTGGATTCACGACGTTCTCAGGAGAAGCCTGCATCTATGAGGTGAAGGTTTTCACCCGGAAATCGCAGTACGATATCCGGCAGTTTCAATTCCCGCTGGATATCGAGACGGGCCTGAAGGAAGACAAGCCGGACGGACGGGTTTTCAGGGTGCACATGGGCACGGATGTCTCGCTGGGCGAGTCGGTGCACACCCTGATTTTTCAAGATGTTACAAGTGAGACATCCTTGAGGAAGGAACTCGAGGCAAGATTAAGGCTGGAGAATCAGATCAGTGCGTTTTCCAGAAATATCATCATCGCCGATCCTCAAAGCATCGATCTTGAAATAGACAAAATTCTCGGATTTATCGGCAACCTGGCTGAGGCGGACAGGGTTCATCTTTCGTTATACGACCAGGACGGAAATAATATAGTATTGGCTAATTACTGGTGCAGGGAAGGTTTGAGTCCCCAGACAGACCTTATCAGAAAGTTTGTTTCGGATCAGTTTCCGGGGAAAAAAGAAATATCCCAAAAGGCCGGTGCCTTTACTTTCTTTCCCGATCAATCCCTTGCCTCGAAGAATAAAAAAGCCCGCAAGCATTTCAATACAATTGGCACCAAGTCTTTACTGATCGCTCCGGTTGTCTCATCCGAAAGAATCGTTGGCCTCCTTGGGATCCATTCCATGGCAGAGAATAAGGAATGGATGCAAGAACTGCGAATAACAGTATCCACCCTTACCGACATTGTCAGCAATGCCCTTTCAATAAAAAGGCACATTCTGGCCCTGGAGCAAAGCGAAAACAAGTTCAAAAGTCTTGTCGAAGAATCTCTCGACATTATTTACAAATTCCAAGTGTATCCTGAAGTCAAAATCAATTACCTAAGCCCTGCTATAGAGACGTTCTTCGGCTACTCGCGGGATGAGTATTATGCCAGAAACGGCCTCATCCTCGAAATCGTTCACCCGGATGACAGACAACAGCTTATCAAGCTGTTGAATAATCCCTGGGAATACAAAGACCTCCCGAAAAACGAAAAACGCAGAGAATGCCGTTGTATTAGCAAATCCGGCGATATCATATGGGTTAGCTTCACTTTTTCTTTTTATGTCGAACCCGATAATTCTGCGATTTTCATCTATGGGACCTCGAGGGATATTACGGCACGCAAGAAAATCGCTGAAGAGTTGGACGAAAGCCGTAGAGCCATGACCGCCCTGCTGGGTAATCTTCCCGGCATGGTCTATCGTTGCGTAATGGATGGGAAAGATTGCATCTTTACTTTCGCCAGCGAGGGCTGCCGGGAACTTACCGGTTACACTGTATCGGAGTTGGTCGGCAAATCGAGGTGCACACTCGTAACTGCAGAAGATTACCGCATTCTGAAAAGCAATCTGGAAATAGCGGTCGCCTCAAGAAGACCGTTTGAACTGAATTATAGAATCGTTACACTCAACGGCCCTGATAAATGGGTTCTGGAAAAGGGCAGTTGTGTCTATGGAGAAGATGGACAACCTGTGGCTGTAGAGGGTTTCATCACCGATATCAGCGACCGTAGGAAAGCCGAGGAGGAAGTATATAAATCCCAAAAAATGCTTGAGCTGACGGTCAAGGAAAGAACGGCTGAACTTCAGAAATCCGAAAAAGATTTGAAGAAACAGGTAAAGCAGCTCTCCTGCCGGAACCAGATAAGAGCAGAATTTGAGAAGGGAGCCAACTTATCGGATATTCTTAACAACGTGGCGTTTATCATTAAAGACTCCTATGCCGATCCGCAAGAAAGGCTGGTGGTCATCTTCTATGATGGAAAATCCTATCCCGAAAACAATCAGGTTTCGGATAGTGGATACATATCCAGTAAAATTGTCATCACAGGCGTTGTGAAAGGCTCCATCACGGTTTTTTCCACTTCTGCCACCTGGGATATGCCTTTCGACCAGAATCATCTGGATGAAATAAGCGGCCTGCTTTCCGACTATCTACACCGCAGAGAGCTTCTTCTTGAAAATTTGAGTATCAATAAAATAGCGTTGACTGGAAGGATCGCCTCTGAAATCGCCCAGACTCTGAGCGACCCACTTTCAACGATTAAAAACTCCCTCTACATTATCGGTAAAAGCTTTACGCCCGAAAATCCGGACTACGTGTATCTGCAACTCTTGAATTCAGAAATCAATCACATTTCGCAAACACTCTCGCATCTTTACGAGCTGTACGGCCGAACGCACGCCACTCCAGGCTCGATAGCCGATATTTTAAAACAAGTCACCCGGATGTTTGAAAAGCAGCTGAAAGCCAGAAACATCGAAATGGTTTTCGATATCAACACTGATATTTCCGTTGCCCCGGCCAAAGTATCCGTAATCAAGCAGATTGTTCACAATTGCCTGGAGCAGCTCATCCCGGTAAGCCGTGGCGGTTTAATCACGGTCACTGCCAGTGAAAAGGGCAATCTCGTCATCATCCGTATCGACAGCCTTAACTCGATAGTGGAGCAAGCTCGGATAAGGAGTAGCATTGAGTCTTCGTTCACAATGCAACCGAATCTTGAGGGTACTCTCCGGGGAGTCGGGATAGGGTTTTCTACGGCGAGAACACTGCTTGAATCGATTGGAGGTTTCATGAAGCACAATTTCGATGGCGAACGCAATGTTTCCTTCCTCATTCACCTGCCATTGAACTGAACAGCTCTTCCTGTATTGTCATCTGCAATTGCCTCAATTCCAAAGGTTTCTGCAAATACTTTCTGACGCCTATTCCTTTCAATTCCAAGAGTGTATCATCTGAATAATTTCCTGACATCACGACTATTTTTATATCCGGATACTTTATCCTTATCTCTTTCACCATCTGCAGCGCTTCGTTCCCGGGCATTTTGTGGTCGGTTAGAACCAGACCTATGTCCCTGTCATTTCTTAGGATATTGGCGGCTTCCTCCCCGCATGTGCATAATTTGCATCTATAACCTGCTCGCCTAAAAAAACTGTTCAGCATTCGCAGTATCTGGACGTTGTCATCCGCGAGAAGTATGGTTTTATTTTGTTCCATCTCCATCTCTTTCTGTGAGATTTCATGGCTGTGGTGCATGCTATTCGTCACGCGGTAGCAAACATCCATTATTCTCATTTCACAGGACACAAACGTCAATCTGTTTTCATTGCAGATTGTGAAACAAAAAGCTCAATCCTTGCCACCTCAGCGACTCTTCCGAACAGCCAGCCACAGCCAGCCAGAGATCTGAGCCTTAGATATTATCCTCCAAGGACTTCCCCCTTCACCTCTACCATCGTCACCTGCGATGTCCGGAGTCATCGCTCCAGCCCGCCTGCAACTGCGGTCCGCTCCCAGCTTGACCATGACTGGAGAACCGTCCTCGTAATCCATCGCATGGCCGCGACACTTTTCCTCGCATTCTTTCGTGGGCGGCGCGCCGTGGTGCTGATCGTCCGCTCGATCGTGGCCCGCGAGGTGATCGCCGTAATGAAAGGATAAGTCTCTCTTTCCGGGCCCATCATTTCCTATTGATTATTTTAAATGTTTATTTTAAATTTATATTTGATTACAGGAAACAGCCCCCCAAACAGACGGAGAAATCGATGGATCGCAATAGGAAAGGCCACAACAAAACACGCGAGGAACTGCTCGCCGCAGCCAGCCAGGTGTTTGCGGAAAACGGCTACCGGAATGCCACGATTGCCGAAATCTGCCGGCGAGCGGGAGCGAATGTCGCGGCGGTGAATTACCATTTCGGGAACAAGGAAAACCTGTATGTCGAAACGTGGCGGCACAGTTTCCATCAATCCATCACGCGCTTTCCCCCCGATGGGGGTGTGAGCTCCGGGGCGCCGCCCGAGGAGCGGTTCCGGGGGGTGGTCACCTCCCTTCTGGCCCGCATTGCCGACCGGGACAACATGGAGTTTCTGATCGTGCAGAAAGAGCTGGCCAACCCCACCGGACTGCTGGTTGAGGTGATGAGGAAAGCCCTCGAGCCGCTGCGGCAGAATCTGCTGATCCTGATCCGCGATCTGGTCGGCCCGCTGGTGCCCGATATGCAGGTCCGGTTCTGCGCGGCCAGCGTGATCAGTCAGTGCATCGGTCCGATCGCCAGACTGAACCGGCCCGCAGGCAGAGAAGACAAGGATATCCCCTTGCGGATAGAAAATATTGAAGCCTATGCCAGGCACGTGATAGCGTTCTCGCTGGCCGGTATGAAGGCGATCCGGGCTGAAACCGAATCGAACCGGGTGGTGTCATAGAGCAGAAAGATGGGGTGGTAAACATGAACAAAGGGATAGGAAATATGACAGACACAAGCGAAGGATATGTCCTCAGGACGGCATCCGGACTGACAGCCTTTCTGGCGGCCGTTCTGCTGACCGGTTGCGCCGCTGTGGGGCCGAAGTATGTCCGCCCCACCGACACGGTCTCCGCGCAGTGGCACAGCGGTCCGGACAGCAGCCTGGCTTTCGGAGAAGCCGACCCGCAGGCCCTGGCGCAGTGGTGGAACGCGCTGGGCGACCCGGAGCTTAGCGGACTGGTCGAGCGCGCGGTCAAGGGCAACCGCGACCTGCGTCAGGCCGAGGCCCGCGTGCGGGAGGCCCGCGCCCGCCGGGGCGCCTCCCAGGCCAGCCTGCTCCCCACGCTGGATGCCAGCGGTTCGGCCTCGCGCAGCCAGAGCAGCAAGAAAACCGGCGGCGGGGCCACGCGCAACATGTTCCAGGCCGGTTTCGACGCGGGCTGGGAGCTGGACCTTTTCGGCGGGACACGGCGCTCGGTCGAGGCCTCTACGGCCGACCTCCAGGCCAGCCAGGAGGACCTTCACGATGTCCTGGTCTCCCTCGTCGCCGAGGTGGCGCTCAATTACACCGAGCTGCGCACCTATCAGACCCGTTTGAGCGTGGCCGAGCAGAACCTGGCCGCGCAGAGCGAGACTTACCAGCTCGCCCGGTGGCGCGCCCAGGCCGGTCTGAGCGATGAGCTGGCCGTGGAGCAGGCCCGCTACAACCTGGAGAGCACCCGCTCGCAGATACCCACGCTGCAGACCGGCCTGGAGGGGGCGCTGAACCGCCTGGCGGTCCTTCTGGGCGAGCAGCCCGGCGCCCTGCACTCTGAGCTGGAGCAACGCGGGACTATCCCGGTCACACCGCTCAGCGTGGCGGTCGGGATACCGGCCGACATGCTGCGCCGCCGTCCGGACATCCGCCACGCCGAACGTCAGCTCGCCGCCCAGACCGCGCGGGTGGGCGTGGCCAAGGCGGACCTCTACCCCAAGCTCTCCCTGAGCGGCTCCATCGGGCTGGAGGCCCTCAGCCTGGACAACCTTTTCACCTCCGGCAGCCGGGCCGCGAGCGGCAGTTCCCTGATAAGCTGGCCCATATTCCGCGGCGGCTCGATCCGTAAGAACATCCAGGTGCAGTCGGCGCTCCAGGAGCAGTACCTGGCCGCCTACGAATCCTCGGTGCTGGGTGCGGTGGAGGAGGTGGAGAACGCCCTGACCGCCTACGCCAAGGAGCAGAAACGCCGTCAGTCGCTGAGCGCGGCGGCTGCGGCGGCTGGCAAAGCCGCCGACCTGGCCCGTCAGGAATACGAGGCCGGACTGACCGATTTCAGCAGCATCCTGGAGGCCCAGCGCTCGCTCCTGTCGTTCCAGGACCAGCTGGCGCAGAGCGATGGGGCGGTGACCTCGGACCTGATCAGCCTGTACAAGGCCCTGGGCGGCGGCTGGACTTCCCTGGCCCCCGAGACAAGTGGACTCTCTAACACGGAAAAGAACTGATGAGCACGAAGATCAATCCCGATTCCGAGATATCCAGGCTCCTGGAACTCGATCAGCCCGCGGGGCGCAGGAAAGGTTCGCGCAAGTGGCAGGTGGTGGTCCTCGCGGCGGTGGTGCTGGCCGTGATCCTGGTCTGGAAAATGATGGGCCATGCCGAGCAGGTCCAGTACAAGACACAGGAGGCCACCCGCGGCGACCTGACAGTGATTGTCACCGCCACCGGTACTCTGCAGCCGACCAACGAGGTCGAGGTGGGCAGCGAGCTGTCGGGCATAGTCAAGAGTGTCGAGGTGGATTTCAATGACAAGGTCACGGTGGGCCAGCCACTGGCGCACCTGGACACCACCAAGATTTCGGCCCAGGTGATGCAGTCGAGGGCCGCGCTCGAGTCGGCCAGGGCCAAGGTGCTGGAGGCCAAGGCCACGCTCATGCAGACACAGGCCAAGCTCGACCAGATGAAAAAAGTCCGGGAGCTGAGCGACAACAAGGTGCCCTCACAGACCGAGTATGATGCCGCCGAGGCGGACTACGAGCGGGCCAAGGCCGATCTGGCCAGCGCCAACGCGTCGGTGTTCCAGGCCCAGGCCACGCTCAGCGCCAACCTGACCGACCTGTCCAAGACTATAATCCGCTCGCCGGTCAACGGCGTGGTGCTCGGCCGCAACGTGGAGCCGGGCCAGACCGTGGCCGCCTCGTTCCAGGTGGCCGTGCTGTTCACCCTGGCCGAGGACCTGACTCAGATGGAGCTGCACGTGGACGTGGACGAGGCCGACATCGGCAAGGTGCACGAGGGCCAGGAGGCCGAATTCAACGTGGCCGCCTACCCCAACCGGAATTTCAAGGCGGTGATTACCGAGGCGCATTTCGGCTCCTCCACCACCTCCGGGGTGGTGACCTACGAGACCGTGCTGAAAGTGGACAACTCCGACCTGGCCCTGCGGCCGGGAATGACCGCCACCGCCGATATCACGGTGCAGAAAGTGGAGAACGCGCTGCTGGTGCCGAGCGCCGCGCTGCGTTTCTCTCCGCCGGTCCAGGCGGTCAAGAAAAAACGTTCCGGCAGCCTGGTCAGTTCGATTCTGCCGCACCCGCCCATGTCGCAGACCGGCAACCATGCCAATGGCGACAGCAAGCAGCAGCATGTCTGGGTGCTGAATAACGGCAAGCTCACCGCGGTGACGGTCACTGTCGGCTCGACTGACGGGAGCCGGACCGAGATAACCAGCGGCGAGATCGAGCCCGGCGCAGCGGTCGTGACCGATATAATCAGCCAGGAGAAATGAACATGCCGGCCGCAGAACATACAACAGACACTCAGCCCCTGATCGAGCTGCAGGGCGTGACCAAGGTCTACGGCAGCGGTCAGGCCGAGATGGCGGCCCTGCGCGGAATAGACCTGCGGATAGAGACAGGCGAGTTCGTCGCCGTGATGGGACCCAGCGGCTCGGGCAAGTCCACCTGCATGAACATCCTGGGCTGCCTGGACACGCCCACCGCTGGGACATACCGTTTCAAGGGCGTCCCGGTGGAAAGACTGTCGCGCACCCAGCGCACGCGGCTGCGCCGTTTCTACCTGGGCTTTGTCTTCCAGGGTTTCAACCTGCTGAGCCGCACCTCGGCCCTGGAGAACGTGGAGCTGCCGCTGCTTTACCGCGGCCTTCCCGCGGCCGAACGGCGCAAGCAGGCGCTTCAGGCCCTGGATGTGGTGGGCCTCCGTGAGTGGATGACCCACACCCCGTCCGAGCTGTCGGGGGGCCAGCAGCAGCGGGTGGCGGTGGCCCGCGCCATCGTGACCAATCCCGCGGTGCTTTTCGCGGATGAGCCAACCGGCAACTTGGATACGGCCCGGGCCAGGGAGATCATGGACCTGCTCACCGGCCTCAACCGTGACCGTGGGATCACGGTGGTCATGGTCACCCACGAGCCGGACATGGCGTCCTACGCCAAGCGCGTGGTCCACTTTCTGGACGGCCTGGTCGAGTCGGACAACGGCAACGGGAGGGCGGCATAATGTTCTGGAACGCTATTCTGCTCGCCCTGCGCGAAATCAGGCGTAATGTCATGCGCTCGGTCCTGACCATCCTGGGCATAGTTATCGGTGTGGCGGCTGTTATTACCATGGTGACTATCGGCGAGGGGGCCACGGCCCAGGTGCGGCAACAGATTTCAAGCATGGGCAGCAACCTTCTGATGATCAGCCCCGGCAAGCGTCTCGGCCCCGGCCAGTCCTCCGAGAGCATACCGTTCAAGGTGGCCGATGGCCAGGCCATCCTGACCGGCGTCAGCTCGATCGCGGCCGTGGCGCCCATAGCCTCGCGCAGCCTTCAGGTGGTCTACGGCAACGAGAACTGGTCCACCACCGTGACCGGGACCGAAAACCAGTACCTCAAGACCTCGAACCGCAGCATCCAGAGCGGCCGTCAGTTCTCGGACAGCGAGATGCGCGCCGGGGCGGCGGTCTGCATCATTGGCTCCAGCATCGTCAAGGAGCTGTTCGGCTCGCAGGACCCGATTGGCGAGAACATCCGTCTGGAAAAGCTGACCTGCACGGTGGTCGGGGTCCTGGCCACCAAGGGCCAGAATACGATGGGTATGGATCAGGACGATATCGTGATCATCCCACTGCGCACTTTCCAGCGGCGTATCTCGGGCAACCAGAATGTCTCCCTGTTCCAGGTCTCGGTGCAGGATGGCGCCTCGACCGAAAAGGCCCAGCAGGACATCCGGGCCCTGATCCGGGAGCGCCGTCACCTGGCGGCCAGCGAGGACGACAATTTCAGCGTGATGGACACCAAGGAGATCGCCAACATGCTCGCTGGAACCACGCAGATCCTCACCGCCCTGCTGAGCGCGGTGGCGGCGGTCAGCCTGCTGGTCGGCGGCATCGGGATCATGAACATCATGCTGGTCTCGGTGACCGAGCGCACCCGCGAGATCGGCATCCGTCTGGCGATAGGCGCCCTGGAGCACGAGGTGCTGGTGCAGTTCCTGGTGGAGTCGGCCGTGCTGTCCTCGTTCGGCGGCATAGTTGGCATTGTACTGGCCCTGAGCGCCTCGCTCTGGCTGTCGTTCATCCTTAACGTGCCGTTCATCGTCAACGTGGGTATAGTCCTGATCGCCTTCCTGTTTTCCACCGCGGTGGGCGTGGGGTTCGGCTATTTCCCGGCGGTCAAGGCCGCGCGTCTCGACCCGATCGAGGCCCTGCGCTACGAGTGAGGGGGGGCGTTCGCCGGATAAGTCTGGTCTTTCCCAGCGCTACGCGGTCCGCTACAAAAACGTAGGGGCGGGTTTTAAACCCGCCCCTGTTCTATTTATACGATTTCCAACGAGACGACGATTGCGGTGCAACCGTTGTGGCGCTACAGCTCGGGTACAGGCAGCTTGCTGCCCACGGCGAAACTGCGGATGTAGTCCGCCAGGCCGCGGTTCCACTTTTCGAGCCCGATGTTGTCGAGCGGTTCGAGCAGGTAATCCAGACCCGGCCTGCGGTCGGCGTGGTGGTCCTTGAGATCGTCAAGCTCGTGGAAAAACACCCGGCCGTCCACGGTCCGGTTCTTCGGGAAACGGCTTTTCTCCCAGGTCTGCTGGAACCCGTTCCACATCACCTGGCGCTCGCGCAAATTATCGGCCACCAGGGTGTGCGCCTGGGTCAGAAGGGCCAGCACCCGGGCCTCCTCCTGACGGTCCATGGGGCCCCTGGCCTCCAGGAACAAAGCCTCCACTTTCTTCAGGGTCTGGATCGTGTTGCAGAAATACTCCTCGAAACGGACCAGCGAGAGCAGCACCTCGATGTTGTAGCGATTGCGATTGACTGTGTTGAGCTTGTCGTTCAGCACGATCTCGAGGTCCTGCAAGCGGAGCGCCATCTCGGCGGTCTGGGCGATCAGGGGGCCGTAGCTGCGGCTGAAATTGTCCCCCACCACCAGGGTCATGTCATAGCTGAAAGGCAGGCGCGGCGGCTCTATGGTCAGGTCGATGCGCGTGGTGTCGCGCCCTTTCTGGGTCCAGAGGCCGTAGGAGGGCTTGAGCCGCGTGGCCGGCACCCTGTCCCAGGCCTCCTGGTACACGCGGGCGCCCTCCATTACCGTGCGGTAGACCGAGAGCATGTCGCTGTTGCCTGGGCCGTAGAACACGTCCATGAAATCGGCGACGCTCTGCGCGGTCGAGGGAGCCGCGGGCGACCAGCCGTACTGGGAGACCGTGGCCCAACCCAGCCAGAAAGTTTCATCGTGAAGCCCGCTGTCATCCCAGGCCGCGGCGTAGGTGCCGATGGCCTTGTATCCCTTGTCCAGCACGCCGTTCACCAGGGCCTCTGGCTCGCCGATCCGTCCGGTTACAGGCTTACCGCGATACAGGAAACTGGAGGAGAAATAGTTGGGGAACAGGTATTCCTCCCCCTGCTGGGAGCTGTAGATAAGCTGCTCCACCCCGGCCTTCTCCAGGCCGCGGTTCCATTCGTCGCTGCGCTCCGCCACGAGTTCCGCGTTGATCAGCCCGCGAGGCAGGAGCGAGATATGCTCGGTCAGGAGCGGGAACTCCACCCAGCACAGCATCCGGCGGTCGCGCGCCTTGAGCCAGTCGAAAGCGCGGTTGACATACTCGACCCAGGTGAGGCTGCGGTTGATGTCATTATAGGGACGTTTCCGCGTGCATTTGGGGCAGGAGCCGGCGTAGTAGACCTCATCCGTGGAGGCGTGGAAATATTTCACCCCCGGGGTGGCGTCGATCATATCCTGGTACATGTCGAAAATGAGCCGCATCGCCTCCTCATCGCACATGCAGATATGGTAGTTGCTGTTGTCGGCGCGCAGGTGGGCGAACTCGGGGTGTTTCAGCACGTAGGCCATGTGGGAGGGGGCCTGGATCTGCGGCACAAGCTGGACATAGCGTTCCAGGGCGTAGCGGGTCAGCTCCTGCATCTCGGCCCTGGTGTAGGCCCCGGGCGCACCGATCACCGGGTGGCGCGGGTACTCGTACTTGTCCTCCAGCTCGAACCCGATGGCGTTGACCTTGAAAAAGGCCGCCCAATCGATCTGGCGCTTGAGGGTCTCCATCCGGTTCTGGTGGTGCTTGGTGTCCCAGTGGATGAAACGCAGCCGCATGGAGGGCCAGTCGGTGATTGTCCCGGCCGGAACGCGCCACTGCCCGTTGTCGGCACGCAGGAGCTGGAGCAGGCTCTGGACCCCGTAAAAAAGGCCAGCCGGGGCGTTGCCGCAGATTTCGACACGACCGGGCTGAAGGCTTATCCGGTAGGCCTGCTCCTCACAGGCCTTGTCCACCGCCGTGGTGACCGTGCCCGGCTTGATCGCAAGGACAATCCGCCCCGCGCCGCTGCCGGAGAACTCCAGGCCGTGGAGCTCGGCGGCCGCCTCTTTCAGACGGCGCTCGGCGATCGTGCCCTCGCCCGCCTCGGACACTATGCCCCAGGTCCGGTCGAGACGGATATCGCCCGGCTCCAGGTCCACCCGCTGAGGCGCGGGAATGAGGCTGTAGCCGCGGCTGCGCAGTGCGGTGGCGACAGTGCGTGACACTGGCTCGGCACCGATGGCGTAGCGAGTCGGCAAGCCCAGGCAGACGATCACGGCGGCCAGTAACAGAATGGCGCGGCCGGCGGTGCGGAACAGATCAGACGGATTGCATTTCACGGATACCTCGCATGGGTGACGATTTTGAGAATTCAATTCAGTTCGACAAGGTGGACTGTGTTTTCAGATTTCGCGATTAGTATAATAACAGCCAAGTGGCATGGAAAAAAGTATACAGCCGGTGGCAGACCTGCTCCCAAGACAATGGCTGTCCTGCTCCACATGTTGCAGCCTGGAGACAGAACAGCCATTAATCCAACCCTATACTTTTAATTAACAATGCCTTAGGCACAACAATCTTATCTCGTCTGCTCCAGCGGCGAGGGCGGGACAGCGTTCTGTCCCCAGGCTGAGGGCTTGTTCCCCATCTCCAGCCACAGGCTCCCGCCTTTGACAATCTCGGCGTGGGTAAGCCAGGTCCGGTCCAAAGCGGCGCCGTTCAGCCGGGCCGACTGGATGTAGATATTGTCCTCGGTCAGACCCGCGGCCGTGATTTCGAACCGGTTGCCGTTCTCGAGACTGACAGCCGTGCGCTTGACAGAGGGACTTACGATCAGGTAGAAGTCGGTGCCGGCCACCGGGTAAAGCCCCAGGCAGTTGAACACGTACCAGGCCGCCATGGCCCCGGAATCATCGTTACCCGGCAGACCGTCCCGGGTCGGCTGATAGTATTTCCTAAGAATGCGCTGGACCCGCTCGGAGGATTTATCCGGCCGGCCGATCCAGTGATAAAGCAACGGGAACAGGAAAGAGGGCTCGTTGGCCACGTTGTAGTAGTTCCGGTCGAACAGGTGGTCCAGGCGTTTCAGGGTCTTGTCCCGGCCGCCGCACTTCGCGATCAGGCGGCGCATGTCGTGCGGCGCGAAAAGACTGTATTCCCAGGTGGTGCCCTCGTAGAAGTAATCGGGCCAGGTGCCGCTCTCGGTCAAAAAGGAGGAATCCGGCACCCAGGCGCCGCTGCGGTCCCGGGGCCAGATGAATCCCGTTATCCCATCCACGGTCTTATCCCGCCAGAGGTTCTGCCAGTTGCCGGCTTTTTTATAGTATTCAGCCGCCACCTCCTTGTGGCCCAGCCCCTCCGCCAGGACCGCGATCGCGTAATCGCAGTAGGAATATTCCATGGTCCGGGTGCCGGAGCGCTCGTTGGCCGAGGAGACATAGCCGAGCCGGCTATAGTCCTCCAGGCCGCCGCGGCCCTCTTTCCGTGCGTCCTCAGGCGGCGCCTCAGCGTCTTTCAGCATGGCTTTGAGCGCAGTCTCGTAGTCGATTCCCTGTATGCCTTTCACAAACGCCTCGGCCAGCAGGATGTCGGCGTTACTTCCCCCCTGGGTCCGGCCGTTGGCATTGCCGCTTCGCGCATCTGGCAGGTAGCCCTCGGCCCGGTAGATATTGAGCAGTGAGTTGAGGATGTCCCGCTGGTTTCCGGGAGTGAGCAGAAGGCGCAGCGGATCGGCCGTTCGGTAGGTGTCCCAGATTGCATAATAATCGTCATAATAGACACCCTTGATCCGGCTGTACTCTCCGCTGCGGTTCGCCGGCATCAGATAGCAGCGGTACAGGGAACTGAAAAAATTGACCCGGCTCTCCGGGAAATCGGTGTCGATCTGCACCCGGTCCAGGATCGCATCCCATTTTCCGAGCGCCTCCAGGCGTGTCCGCTGGAAATCCCAGTGCGGGATTTCCGTGTCGATATTCTCACGCGCTTTCCGGGTGCTCAGGAACGAGATACCCACTTTGATCTTGATACTCTGAGCGGCTGTTTTATTGTATTTAACCTCGGTTACGTATTTCCCCCGCGCCAGGTAGGAATCGAACGGTTGCTGAAAAAGCGCATAAAAATAGACCGTGTAGGCCGGCCCCTGGTTCCAGCCCCCTTTGACCGTGCTGTAGCCGTTGATCGTGCTGTCCGACTCGACCGTGATTTCCCCGTCCACAAATTCCTGCTTCTCGCCGCAGCAATGGTTCGGCCCCAACAGGCTCGCCACATCGATGATTATCCGCGGGTCGCTCGATTCAGGGAATGTATACTGGTGGAACCCGACACTGTGGCTCGCGGTCAGTTCCGCGATTATGCCCTGCTCGGGCCGGCCGGTTCCCTCCCGGCTGTCGCCGCACCGTTCCAGCATCATCCGGAAATAGCCCGGTTCGGCATATTCGCGGCTCGGCCTGAGCCCATCGCCAACCTGGAAAGAATCTCCGCAGACAGGTAAAAACAGTATGTTGCCGTACTTGGGGCCGCCGCCGGTGCCGCTCACATGCACGTGGCTGAACCCCCGCACCGGAGAGTCCGGTTCATAGCCCGAGTTGGAGCCTTTTTCCGCGCAGTCCGGCCCCAGTTTCACCAGGCCGAAAGGCAGAGTCACCCCGGGAAAAGTGTTCCCTCCGCCAACCGAACCGACAAAAGGATTCACATATTGCGAATTGCCGACCGGCGGCATTCCCTGTGATAGCAGACTGACCGAGGGAATCAGAAGCAGGGTGAATGAGAGCTGGAACAGGCTTGTTCGCATGTGAAATATCCCTGTTAGTAAGAAACGGAAATGGGCCATACCGTGGAAAGCCAAACTGCGGGGTTTCGAGACTGGGCAAATTTAATTGCATTGCGTGCTTTTTGTCAAAACTGTATTCACCGGCAGCTGCCGCAAACCGGCTATCCCTATTTTCCCCTCCGCCGGTGCCGCCCGGATTCGTTGTCCGGCCGGTCTTTCTTGCTGCGGTCCACTTTCTGCTTGATAGTCACCGGAGTGCCGTCCTCGTTTTCCAGCCCGCGGCCGCGGCGTTTCTCATCGTAAGCTTTCAGGGCATGCTCGCGCTTGGCCTTGAACTCGTTGAACTCGTGCAGGGTTTCCTCCTGGCGGCGGATGTAGCGCCGTGAGGCTACTGCCACGAAGGTCAGCAGAACGATGGCCGGGATGAACATCAGCATCGTCTCCATCGAGCGGGTCGCAGCCTCGACCCCGGCGCCGGCCCCGGCGTGAAAAAGCTGCCAGGCCAGATAGCCCATCACCCCCAGGCAGAAAACAATCACCGCGACCGAGAGGCCCATGACCGAATACTCTTTCATCCGGGTCTGGCGCACCGTCTCGTAGCCGGCCTGGTCGAAACGGTCCCGGCGCTCCATATCGCGGCGCGAGGGGGCCAGGGCCTTGATCAGCCAGAAAAGGAGCAGAAGAAGGATGACGACGAAAGGCAGGGTGAGAATAAAATTGCGGATATCCTCTGTCATACGGTCCCCGCTGCCGGAATGGAAAAGGTCCAGGTTCACTCCGCGGCGCGGCTCAAACCCAGCTTGACCCGCTCAATGTAGCTGAGCAGTTCGGTCAGGCGGACGGCAAAATTGTCCTCCACCACCAGGACCTCTCCGCTGGCGAAACGCACACCGTGGATGTAGATGTCCACGTTCTCGCCGGCCAGCTTTTCCAGGGTGACAATCGTGTCACGCTTCCAGCTCAGTATCTCACGCAGGGTCACCTTGGATCGTCCCAGCTCGGCCCGAAGCTGCAACGAAATGTCGTTCAGGCGTTTGAGCTCGAGAGCTCCCTCGCCGCGGGACTGCGGCTCGAAGTTCTCGAATTCGAGTTTCCTGATTTTCGGCTGGTCCAACCGCGCCTCCCCGACCGGCGAAAGACTTTGGATTGCAGGGGTGAGGATACTTGTCCGCCCACTCGATAGGCAATTTCCATACCAGTGATCAATCCGCCGGGCCAGGTTCCACGGCCCGCAGCGTGGCCAGGCAGTCGGCCAAGCGGATGAAATCCTCCACCGACAGCTCCTCCGGCCTTCGGCCAAGGTCCTGCCCGACGGCGGCGGCCAGGCGCTCAAGCTGCTCCGGACCCAGGCGGTAGAGCGGGTCGGAGCGCAGCACTTTCTGCACCTGCTTGCGCCGCTCCAGGAACAGGCGCTTGACCAGGGCCTGGAACAGACGCTCATCCTGCGGACGCTGCGGGCATCCGCCGCGGCCGAAAGCGAAATCGAGCCGCACCACCGCCGAGTCCACCTTGGGCTGCGGGCTGAAATTGCCGGCCTCCACCCGGAAAAGGTACTCGGATGAGGCGTAGCAGTTGATCAGCACCGGCAGCATGGCCCAGGCCTTGCCCCCGGGCGTACAGGTCAGCTTGCGCGCCACCTCCTCCTGCAGCATCAGCACCACCGTGCCCAGGTGGCTGCGCGCTTCCAGCAGACAGTGCAGCAGGTTGGAGGTGATGTTGTAGGGGATGTTGCCCGCCACAACCGGCGTGAGCGGGGCGCAGCCCCCGGCCCAGTGCCCGAAATCGAAGCGCAGGATATCCCCGCGCACCACGGACACCCGCGCATCGGCGCGGTATTTTTCCTCCAGGCGCGCGACCAGGGCCGGGTCCAGCTCCAGCAGGGTGACCACCGCGGCGCGCTGTACAATCTGTCCGCTCAACCGTCCCGGCCCGGCCCCCAGCTCCAGCACGTGCGAGCTCTCCAGGGGTCCCAGGCTCTCGGCAATCCGACGGGCGATGGATTCGCTCTTCAGGAAATTCTGGCCCAGGGCGCGACGGTGGTCGCGCTCGGCCCGGGAGGCGGTGCGGTCTCCCTCGCTCCGACGGTGGTAATTGTCGTCAGCCATGCTTATATCTGGGCTCAAAGGGTGAAATAATCAAGCTCAAGCGAAAAACCCCGGGCCGCTCCAAAGCGCCCCGGGGCCGTTCGATGCTCATATTTCCGGGCGGATCATTCCTCCGCCGCGCTGTCGCTTTCACTTTCCGGGCCGAGGGAGACCACGTACTGCCCGTCCGGGTCCAGCACCAGGGCGGCGACCGCGGCCACATCCTCCAGGCTCACCGCCTGGATGTTGGCGATCACATCGTCTATGGGCTGGTAGGGCTCCTCGTTCAACTCGAAATTGGCCAGGCGGAACATCCGGGTGGTGGTGCTCTCCAGCCCCAGCACGAGCTGCCCCTTGAGCTGGTTCTTGGCCCCCTCCAGCTCCTCGGCTGTCACTCCCTGGCTGAGGATACTGGAATACTCCTGGCGGATTACCTCCACCGCGTGCTCGCTGCGGCTGGGCTCCACCCCGGCGTAAACCCCGAACACACCCATGTCGCGGTAGAACTGCTGAAAGCTGTAGACCACGTAGGCCAGGGCTTCCTCCTCCCGCACCCGCTGGAACAGGCGCGAGCTCATACCGCCGCCCACAATACTGCTCAGCAGCAGGAAAGCGTAGCGCCGCGGGTCGGAATGCGACATGCCCAGCGTGCCCAGGCACAGGTGGGTCTGCTGGCAAGCCCGGCTGACATGTCGGCGCACCGGGCCGGAGGCTGTCTGGCTTTCTGTGCTCAGCCCGGAGGCGCCGTTGCCGTTGCGCGCCGCCGCGAAAGCGAACTTCTCGTGAATCGTGGCCTCGACCGATGCGAAATCGATGTTGCCGGCCACGGAAATCACCATGTTGCGCGCCTGGTACTGCCCGGTCAGGTAGCCGCGCAGGTCCTCGCCGCCGATGCCCTCCACGGTCTCGTAGGTGCCCAGCAGCGGATAGCCCAGCGGGCCACCGCCCCAGATCGTCTCGGAGTAGAGCTGGTGTATAAGGTCATCCGGCGTGTCCTCCATGTTCCGGATTTCCTCGTACACCACCTGCTTCTCGCGGGCGAGTTGGTCCTCGGCCAGACAGGGCGAGTCGATCAGGTCGGCCAGCACGTCCAGGGCGAAATCGCTGTATTCATCCAGCACCTTGGCATGGAAACAGGTGAACTCGCGGCTGGTGAACGCATCCAGGCTGCCGCCCACCGATTCGATGGAGTTGGCGATCTCTTTCACGTCCCGCCGGCTGGTGCCCTTGAACACCATGTGCTCCAGCAGGTGGCTGATACCCACCTTCTCCAGCGGCTCGTGACGGCTGCCGCGGTTAATCCACACCCCCAGCGAGCAGGAGCGCACGTGCGGAATACGCTCCATCACGATACGCAGCCCGCTTTCGGTGGTAAGATGCTTTACCTGTTCCATGCTCACGTGCTCAGTTTACCCCTTCCTCTTCCATCGCCGCCACCTTGGACAGCTTGATCCGGTTCTGCTTGTCGATCCCGATCAGCTTGACCTTGAACTTGTCGCCGACCTTGACCACGGACTCGATGTCCTTGACCCGGGTCTTCTCCAGCTCGGAGATATGGACCAGTCCCTCGCGGCCGGGCATGAACTCGACAAACGCACCGAACGAGGTGACTGTCTTGACCACGCTGTTGTAGACCCGCCCGATTTCGGGCTCGGCCGCGATCTCGTTGATCCGCTCTATGGCGATGTTGCAGGCGTTCTCATCCGCCGAGGCGATGGTCACTGTCCCGTCGTCCTCGATCTCGATCTTGGCCCCCGATTCCTCGGTGATCTTGCGGATCATCTTGCCGCCCGGGCCGATGACCTCACGGATCTTGTCCGGATGGATCTTGATCGTCACGATACGCGGCGCGTAGGGGCTGATCTCGGCGCGCGGGGTGTCGATGGCGCTGTCCATCAGGTCGAGGATCGAGCGGTAGCCGGTTATGGCCTGCTGCATGGCCTCGCCCAGCACTGCCAGCGGGATGCCGCCCATCTTGCTGTCCAACTGGAAAGCTGTCAGGCCCTCGCGGCTGCCGGCCACCTTGAAATCCATGTCGCCCAGGTGGTCCTCGACGCCCAGGATGTCACTGAGCACGGCGTGACGGCCGCTCTCGAAGATCAGGCCCATGGCGATGCCCGCCACCGGCCGCTTCAGCGGCACACCGGCGTCCATCAGGGCCAGCGACCCGCCGCAGACCGTGGCCATCGAGCTGGAACCGTTGGATTCCAGGATGTCCGAGACCAGGCGGATGGTGTAGGGGAAGCCCTCGATGTTGATCATCGGGCGGATGGCCCTCTCGGCCAGCGCGCCGTGACCGATCTCGCGACGGCCGGGGCCGCGCGGGATGCCCACCTCGCCCACGCTGAACGAGGGGAAATTGTAGTGCAGCATGAAAGTCTTGCGGAACTCGGCCTGCTCGATCGAGTCGATCACCTGGCTGTCCATGCTCGTGCCCAGGGTGGCCGAAACCAGGGCCTGGGTCTGGCCGCGGGTGAACAGCGCCGAGCCGTGCACGCGCGGCAGCACCTGGATCTCGCAGGTAATCTGGCGGATCTCGGTGGTGCTGCGGCCATCCACCCGGCGATGCTGCTCCAGGACCATGCGGCGCATCTTTTCCTTCTCCATCTCGCCGATCACCGAGGAGATTTCCTTCTCCATCTCGGGATATTCCTCGGCCAGGTCATCCACCGTGTCGGCCACGAGCTGGTTGTAGGTCTCCTCGCGGGCCTGCTTCTCGGCGATGGTCAGGATGTCGTCCAGCGGGTTCTCGACCCGGCTGCGCACCAGCTCGCGCAGCTTGGGGTCCATCTCACGCGGGACGAACTGCTGCTTGGGCGCTCCGGCCTGTCCGACCAGCTCGTCGATCAGGGACACCACTTCGGCGATGCCTTTCTGGGCGAATTCGAGCGCGCCCAGCACCAGGGTGTCGGGCAGCTCATTGGCGCCGCCCTCGACCATCACGATGTCGCCGCGGGTTCCGGCCACGGTCAGGTCGAGGCTGCTGGAGTCCATCTGGCTGAACGTGGGGTTGAGCACGTACTGTCCGTCGATGTAGCCCACCCGGACCGAGGCCACGGTGGACGTAACCGGGATGTGGCTGAGCGCCAGGGCTGTGCTGGCCGCCACCAGACCCAGAACATCCGCCTGGTTTTCCTGGTCGGAACTGAGCACGGTGAGCATCACTATGACATCGTGGTTGTAGCCCTTGGGGAACAGGGGCCGGATAGGACGGTCCACCTGGCGGGCGCAGAGGATTTCGCGCTCGCTGGGACGGCCCTCGCGTTTGAAAAATCCGCCCGGTATCTTGCCGCCGGCGAACGCGCGCTCGCGGTAATCCACGAACAGGGGCAGGAAATCCACCCCCGGCTTGGGTTCCTTGCTCGCCACAACGGCGGCCAGGATGACCGTATCGCCGTAGCGCACCAGGGCCGAGCCGTGGGCTTGTTTGGCCATGCGGCCGGTTTCGATTGACAGCGGTCGCCCGCCGATCATTCTTTCAAGTCTGTAAACCATGTGATTCCTTCCGCTTTGTGATTTGAATAAGCCGATTCCCTAAGGGGGACCGCCCGAAATTTCAGGTCCGTAAACCGGGACTTCCGACAAGCGGAAAGATTTACGCCGCCCTTATTCCGACGGGCTTACTCGCGCCGCGGCCTAAAAAGGCCCCGGCCGGAAACAGATTACTTGCGCAACTGCAGCCGTCCAATGAGTTCTTTGTACTCATTGAAGCTGCTCCTGCGCAGGTATTCGAGCAGGCGCTTGCGCTGGCCGACCAGCTTCAGCAGTCCCCGCCGCGAATGGTGGTCCTTCTTGTGCGTCTTGAAATGCTCGGTCAGGTTGCGGATGCGCTCGGTCAGGATCGCCACCTGCACGGAGGCCGATCCGACATCCTTCTCGTTCTTGCGGTACTGCTCGATCAGCCCGGCCTTTACTTCTGCTGTGATGCTCATCTACCTCTTCCCTCCAGATGCTGACTCAGGTTGTGAACAACCCTTTGGTTTATTGGTATGACAGGTTCGTTTCAGTAATTGCCCGGCCATGTCCAGCGCCGGATTTTAGATGCCTTCCAGCACCCTCCTGACCGCCGTATCGTCACGGTCCATCTGCCGGATCAACTCATCGGAATCCGGGAAGCTCCGGATCGGGCGGATACGCTCGACCACCTCCACTTCCAGGACCCGGTCGTACAGGTCGGCCTCGAACTCGTACAGGTTCAGCTCCAAGCCCGGCTCATCCTCGTTGAAAGTCGGCCGCGGCCCCCAGTACAGCGCTCCCTGCACCCAACGCCCGTCCAGACTGACCCGCGCGGCGTAGACACCGGACGGGAAAAGCTGCTTGCGCTCAAACAGCGGGACCAGGTTGGCCGTGGGGTGTCCCAGCTTGCGTCCCCGACCGGCGCCGTGCACCACGCGCCCGCTGAACGAGTAGAACCGTCCGAGCAGGTGCTCGGCCTCGGCCATGCGGCCCTCTTCCAGCGCCCGGCGCACCCGCGAGCTTGAGATCGGCCGGCCCTCGTGCAGCACGGGCGGCACCCGCACCAGAGAGAACCCCAGGCGGTCCGACATCTCGGACAGCATCTGCTGCCCCCCGGCGCGATCCTTGCCGAAAGCGTGGTCATAGCCCACGACCAGGGTGCGCATCCGGAAGCGTTCGAGCAGGTGATCGACCACGAACCGCTCCGGCGGGAGCTGCGACAGCGCCAGGTCGAAACGGGTCACGGCCAGATAGTCCACACCCAGCGCGCCGATCAGACGGGTCTTGGCCGCCTCGCCGGTGAGCAGGCCGAACTCCACGGCCGGCTGAAGCACATGCCTGGGGTGCGGATCGAAAGTGACCACCACCGAGCGCAGACCGCCCTCGCGTGACACCCGGACCAGCTCTTCCAGTATATGCACATGCCCCCGGTGCACCCCGTCGAACGTCCCCACGGTCAACGCCGTGCCGGAATCCGATGGGAACTGCCGGGAGCCGTCATCTTTCCACACTTCCATCGAACCATCCTCGGACGGCCGGCGACGCAGCCCCGGCCCCACACTCTCAATCGGCCGGGAACGCCTCTATCATCAACCGGCGCGGACGGAGCACTCCGGCTCCCCGCCCGATCAACTCCAGCACGCCGACTCCCAGGAATGAGCCATCCGGCGCATGCAACCGGACATCGTTCGGTCCCAGGGCGTATTCCCCCTCCAGGCTCAACTCACCCGCAGCCAGATCGAGGCTGCGGCCGAAAAACATTTTCTGCAGACCCTCGGCGGTCAGGGCCACCGGCTTCAGCCTCTCCAGGCCCCGTTCGACCGGCAGCAGGCAGGACACGCGGTCGGCGCGTTCTTCCAGGTTTGCCAGGGCGGCCAGGCTGGTCGCCTCCTCCAGCGCGAAAGCCCCTACCCGCGTGCGCACCAGGCCGTCCAGCAACCCCCCGACACCCAGCCGCTCACCCAGGTCACGGGCCAGCGAGCGCAGGTAGGTCCCGGCCGAGCAGGCCACCTCCAGCTCGAGGTGCGGCAGTTCGACCGACAGAAGGCTAATCCGGTCGATCCGCACCGTGGCTGGCTTGAGGGCCGGCGTCTTGCCCTTGCGGGCCAGGGCGTAGGCCGGCACGCCCTCGATTTTCTTGGAACTGTAGCTGGGCGGCATCTGGCGGCTTACGCCCAGGAAACCGGCCAGCACCTGTGCCAGCGCCTCCCGGCCGCCCACCTGCCCGGCCAGGTCGCCCTCGAAGCGGCGGATTATCTCGCCCTCGGCATCATCCGTGCTGCTCACCTCGCCCAGACGGATCACCGCGCGGTAGACCTTGTCCTGGCCCGCCAGGTACGAGGCGAAACGGGTCGCCCCGCCCAGGCACAGCACCAGCAGGCCCGTGGCCAGCGGGTCCAGCGTGCCCGTGTGCCCCACCTTGCGCAGCCCGAACAGACGCCGCACCTTGTCCACCACATCGTGACTGGTCGGCCCAACCGGCTTGTCCAGCAGGAGCAGGCCGCGGATGTCGGTCACTTTCCCGGCGCCGGGGGCCGCCTCACGGCTCGTCACTGCTCTGCTCCCCCCGCCGTGCTTCCCGCTCCGCCTCGATCTGCTCCTGCTCACGGTGAACACGGTCGAGCAGGTCCTCGATCCGAGCCACGTTCTGCAGGCTGGTATCGAGACGGAAATGCAAGTTGGGCACAAATCTCAGATAGCAGCGCCGCCCCAGCGAGGAGCGGATGAAACTGGCCGCCCGCTCCAGGGCTTTCATGGCCGGGGTCTTGTCCTCACCCAGCACCGCAACGAACACGGTGGCCTCGCGCAGGTCATCCACGCAACGCACCGCGGTCACAGTCACCTCTTCCAGACGGGGGTCGCGCACCTCGAAGCGGATGATCCCGCCGATCTCGCGGTGCAGCAACTCGCCTATCCGGTCGCTTCTCTTGAACCCATGCTGTCGTTTCATTACAGAAACTGCATCCTCTGGTCGATCAACATCACCTGGTGGTCTGAGGCCACCAGTTCCGAGACTTTTGAAAGCACCTGGTTGGCGAAGCGCTGCTCGTTGGAGACAATCGCCACGGCGATCACCGAACTCTGCCAACTGTCCAGGTGGTCCACCTCGGCCACCGAGACATTGAATTTGTTGCTGATCCTGGCTTTGAGCCGGTTCAGCACGCCGCGCTTGGACTTGAGCGACTGAATGCCGGCCAGGTGCAGCTCGAACTCACAGACCCCGATAACCATTCAACACCGCGCCCAGGTTCGGGCCCTCAGGAGGTAAGCTGGCGCTTGACCTCTTCGATGATGTAAGTCTCTATGACGTCACCGGCCTTAATGTCCATGTAATTTTCGAGGCGGATACCGCACTCGAAACCCGTGTTTACCTCGCGCACGTCGTCCTTCACGCGCTTGAGTGAGGCGATCGTCCCCTCCCAGACCACCACGCCGTCGCGCACCAGGCGCGCCTTGTGGTTGCGGTTCACCGTGCCGCTGGAGACATGGCAGCCGGCGATGGCCCCCACCTTTGAGAGCTTGAACACCTGGCGCACAGCGATAGTGCTCTGCAGGCTCTCGCGCTGCTCGGCGGTGAGAAGGCCTTCCATCGCCTTACGGATATCGTCAACCGTCTCGTAGATCACGCGGTAGAGGCGGATGTCCACGCCCTCGCGCTGGGCGGTCTCGCGGGCCTTCACATCCGGCCGCACGTGGAAACCGATGATGATCGCGTCCGATGCCGAGGCCAGGATCACATCATGCTCGCTGATCGCGCCCACGCCGCGGTGGATCACCTCCACCTTCACTTCCTGGGTCGACAGCTTCTCCAGGGCGTCGCTCAGCGCCTCCACCGACCCGTCCACATCACCCTTGATAATCAGGTGCAGGGTGTGGACCTCGCCGGCCTCGATACGCTCGTAGAGCTGGCCCAGGGTCATCTTGCGGTGGCGGCTGAACTCCTGCTCGCGTTTCAGGCGCTGGCGGTTGTTGGAGATGTCCTTGGCCTCGCGCTCCTCGCGCATCACGTGGAACGTGTCTCCGGCCTGGGGCACCCCGCTGAAGCCCAGCACCTGCACCGGTGAGGAGGGACCCTCCTCGGTCAGGTGCTCGCCGCGCTCGTTGCGCATGGCCCGCACGCGGCCCGAGACCAGGCCGCAGACAAACGGGTCGCCCACGTGCAGGCAGCCGGCGGTAAGAAGCACGGTGGCCACCGGACCCATGCCGCGGTCGAGCTTGGCCTCGATCACCACACCGCGGGCCGGGCCGCTCTGTACTGCGGTCAGCTCCATCATCTCGGCCTGCAGCAGGATCAACTCCATCAGCTTTTCCACGCCGATGCCTTTCTTGGCGCTGATCTCGGCGCAGAGCACCTTGCCACCGAACTCCTCGATCAACAGGCCGTGGTTGGCCAGGGCCTGCTTGGTCTTGCCCGGATTGGCCTGGGGCAGGTCGATCTTGTTTATCGCCACTATTATGGGCACGTTGGCGGCCTTGGCGTGGTTGATCGCCTCGAGGGTCTGGGGCTGCACGGCGTCATCCGCCGCCACCACCAGCACCACGATATCGGTCACCTGGGCCCCGCGGGCGCGCATCGAGGTGAACGCCTCGTGGCCCGGGGTGTCCAGGAAACAGACCATCCCGCTCTCGGTCTCCACCTTGTAGGCGCCGATGTGCTGGGTGATACCGCCGGCCTCGCCCGAGACCACGCTGGTCTTGCGGATATAGTCGAGAAGGGTGGTCTTGCCGTGGTCGACATGGCCCATCACCGTGACAATCGGGGCGCGGCGGGTGGGTTCCACGCCATCGGCCTGGACCTCCTCCACCACCTCCTGCAGCAGCTCCTGGCCGTATTCCTCGGCGTGGATCGCCTTGTAGCCGAACTCCTCGCAGATCACGCTGATCGTCTCGAAATCCAGCCGCTGGTTGACCGTGACCATCAGGCCCAGGTCGATGCAGGTGGAAATGAGCGTGGCGGCCGGGATACCGATCAGGTCGCTCAGCTCGGCCAGGGAGATGAACTCCATCACCCGCACGCTTTTTTCCGGCTCGCGGACCTCGACCGTCTCGACTCCGCCGGGGATCGGGCGGCGGCGCTTTTTCTTGCGCACTCCGGCGTCGATCTTAGCCAGGGTTTTGCGGATGTTGTCGGCGATTACTTTCTGGCTGACCTGTTTCTTTTTCTTCTTCTTTTTACCCCAGGGCTTGGCCTGGCTGCGATCCTCGTCCTCAGCGGGCGGGACAACGGGCGGGCTGGCGACGGGACGATCGGAGTCGAAGCGCTTGCGCCGCACCGCGCTTTTCGAGCGGTGGGAGTCGCGTTTCTTTTCCAGCTCTTCCTCCGCCTTGGTGCGCACGGGGACATGTTTCTTCTTGTTTTCGATTTTCAGTCGAACGGCGGCTTTTTCCTGTGCGAGCTTCCTGGTGATAAGCTCCACCGTCTTCTCGTCGATCGTGCTCATGTGGGAGCTAACCGGCAGGTTTATCTCCTCAAGAAGCTTAACCAGAGCCTCGCTCGAGATGTCGAAGTCTTTTGCCACCTGATATACGCGATATCCGGCCAAAGTCTTCTCCTCAATTTTAAATTACATCCGTAACTGCCGAACCACAGGTCTCCCGCTTGCCTCGGGAGACCTCTCGAGCCGTCAGCGCAGACCGTTCTGGGCCGTAAATCTCGCGGGCGCGGCATCGACCGGCGCCTGAGACACGAATTCCAATATCCATCTATAATAGCAGCACGGCTGCTATTTGTAAATAGTTTATCCACTTATTGATAATATAGGCACTTCAGTGTCTGAAGGCCGCCGCGCCAAGATCAGTCTTCTTCCTCCTCGGAATAATGCTCAACCAGATAATCCACAATTTCCTTCACTCTTGTCGCTGTCTTGCGTCCGATCCCCTTCACTCCAGACAGCTCCTCCAGGTCGGCCAGCACGAGCTGGTAGAAACTGTCGTAACCGGCCTCCTCCAGCTTCTCGCGGACGTTGCCCGAGATCGCCTCGATCAGGTTGAGCGGGAAATCCTCCACCGGCAGGTTATCGATCAACTCCTGCTGCTCCGGACCGAGCTTTTCCAGATCGCGCCGCGGACCGCTCTCATACTCCTCTTCCCCGGTTTCCAACCCGGCCTCTTCACCCGCCTCTTCCACGGCCCCCGGCTCCTCAGTCGCCGCAGGCGACGCCTCGGCAACCGGCTCCTCCTGCTCCACGGCCGGTCCCTCCTCCGGACCCGCGCCCTCAGGCTCCTGCTCCGGCACGGCTGCGGCGGCCGCCACGGCCGGAACGGACTCCTCCTCCGGCGCCTCTTCCTCAGGCTCCGGCGCTTTGGCCATGGGCGCCTTGGGCTCCGGCGCTTTGGCCACGGGCGCCTTGGGCTCCGGCGCTTTGGCCGCGGGCGCCTTGGGCTCCTGCGCCTTGGCCGCGGGCGCCTTGGGCGCAAACAGGTCCGCCAGCTTGATCTCGGGCCGCGACGGTTCCACCGCGACCGGCTCCTTCTCCGACCCCTCGCCGGCGGCAGACTCATCCGACGCGGGCTTCTTGGGCCCGAAGATACCGGCCAGGCCCTCATCGCGCTGGGCCATGAAATCCTTCTTGGTCATCAACTCGATCTTCCAGCCGGTGAGCTTGGAGGCCAGGCGCACGTTCTGGCCGTTCTTGCCGATCGCCAGGGAGAGCTGGTCATCCTCGATTACCACGTTCACCTGGCCGTCCTCGCGGTTGATCGAGGTGCGGTAGATCTTGGCCGGATTGAGCGCGGCGCGCACGTACTCCTGCGGCTCGTCGCTGAACGGGATGATGTCGATCCGTTCGCCGCCCAGCTCGTTGACCACGGCCTGGACCCGGCTGCCCTTGAGGCCCACGCAGGCCCCCACGGCGTCGATGTGGTCATCGTGCGAGTAGACCGCGATCTTGGCCCGGCTGCCCGCCTCGCGCACCACGCCCCGGATGTCGATGATGCCCTGGTATATCTCGGGCACCTCCAACTGGAACAGGGCCTTGAGGAACGACTCATGAGTGCGGCTCAGGATGAGCTGCGGACCCTTGGTGGTCTCGCGGATATCGATCAGGCAGGCGCGCACCGGATCGCCCTGCTTGAAATGGTCCTTGCGGTTGGTCTCCTTCATCGGCATGATCGCCTCGGTCTGCCGGTTCAGGAACACAACATAGTTGCCCCGCTCCACCTGCTGGATCGTGCCCGAGAGCAGCTCGCCGATCTTGCCCGAGTACTCGGAGCGGATCTTGTCGCGCTCGGCCTCGCGGATGCGCTGGATCACCACCTGCTTGGCGGCCTGGATCGCGTTGCGGCCGAAATCGGAGAACGGCACCTCGTTCCAGAGGATTCCCTCCAGGGCGATCTTGGGGTCAATCCGCTGTGCCTCCTCCAGAGCGACCTGGGCCGTAGTGTCCTCGACCGTCTCCACCACGTGGCGTCCCACCTGGATCCGGATCCGACCCTCGCGGGGCTCGATCTGGACTTTCACCTCGCAGTTCGCACCGTAGCGCTTGCGCACCGCGGCCACCAGCCCGGCCTCGATCATCTCGATCAGCTCGATCTGGCTGATACTCTTTTCACGCGCGATCTCGCCGAAGGCATCCAGAATCGGATTAATCATTTTGACAGCTCCGTTTGCAGCCTGTTGTATGGATTGACAGCCTCGACCACCGGGCGGGGAGGATGGCTCGCCCGGCGGACATGTCGTTATTTCCACTCGTAGATCAGGTTGGCGCGGGCGACATTCTCCAGCTCCACCTGGACTTCCTCTGAGCCCTCCAACTGCACGCGCGCCCGTCCCTGCCCATCCAGCCCGAGCAGTGTGCCGGTCAGGTTCCGGCGGTTCTCCAGCAACGGGCGTTTCAGCTTGAGCCGGGCCTTGCGGCCTGTAAAGCGCTCGTAATCGGCGGCCTTGACCAGGGGACGCTCCAGGCCCGGTGAGGAGACCTCCAGGACCCAGGAGACAGTCAAGACCCCCGCGGCCTCGATCAGCGGATCGACCAGACGGCTGGCGCGGGCGCAGTCCTCCACGTCCACCCCCTCCGGCTTGTCTATATACAGCCGGACGGTGCGGCGGCGCGGCAGGCCGGCCACCTCGACCAGCACCAGCTCCAGGCCTGCCGCGGCCAGGGCTGGCGCGCAGGCCTCGGCCAGTTGTTCCTCCAGCTCCATAATCGGCTCCGCGGTCAGTGGGCCTCAAACAGCCCATTTAAAAAGAAAGAGTGGGGCGGTCCCCACTCTTCTCTTAAAAAATAACCCCGCCACTGAGAAAATGCAAGGAAAAGTTGACGAAAAGCCTTGATTTTATTGCCTGTTCGCCACAACACCCACCCTGAACTGACAGTAATCAATCCCACCTCATCGCCGGTCGGACTGAAAACGCCCGTAAAGCTTGCGGGCCACGCATTCGGTCACCAGGTCCGAGACCTGACCGCCCAGGGAGGCCACCTCCCGCACCAGGCTGGAGCTGAGGTAGATGTACTCCTGCTCGGGGGCCATGAAAACCACCTCTATCTCCGGGTCGAGTTTCTTGTTCATCAGGGCCATCTGGAACTCGAACTCGAAATCGGAGACCGCGCGCAGGCCACGGAAAATGACCACCGCGCCGCGCCGTCGGGCATAGTCGACCAGCAGCCCCTCGAACAGATCCACCTCCAGGTCGAGGCCCATTTCGGCCAGGGACTCGTGGATCATGTCCCGGCGCTCCTGGGGGCCGAATGTGGTGCGCTTGCTCGGTGACTTGGCCACGGCGATTATCAGGTGGTCGACCAGCTTGAGGCCCCGGCGGATGATGTCCATGTGGCCGAGGGTGATCGGGTCGAACGATCCGGGGTAGATGCCGATCCTCACAGGGCTGTCCTTTCCTCGGGCCGGAGATAGATGCTGTAGGCCCCGGCGCCGAAAGCGCGCTCCTTCAGCGGCTGAAGGTTGTCATCCGGGCGCTGCGGCGGCGCCTCGGCCGGATACTCCAGGACCAGCACCGCGCCGGGACGGGCCGCGCCGGACAGCCACCAGTCCAGGACCCGGCGGTCCAGGCCCTGGCCGTAGGGCGGGTCGGCGAACACCAGGTCAAACCACTCGGCGCTCTCGCGGGACAGGAAATGCACCGCCTCGGCGCAGGTCACCCCGCACTGCTCGCGCACCTGAAGCGTGGTGATGTTCCGCTCGAGCGCGGCCAGCGAGGTGCGCGAATTGTCCACGAAAACCACCCGGTTCGCCCCGCGGCTCAGGGCCTCCAGGCCCAGCGCCCCGCTGCCCGCAAAAAGATCGAGGACGCCGGCCCCCTGGCAGACGTCCCCGAGAGCGGAGAACATCGACTCCTTAAGCCTGTCACCGGTCGGCCGCACCACGCGCCCGGCGGGCGCCTGCAGCTTCCGGCCGCGAAAACGCCCGGCGATAATCCGCATCTATTCGTAAACCTTGATATCCTTGATGTTGGCCTGGAGGTGACGCATGTTGTTCCACTCGTTCTCCTCCAGCACGAACGCCATGCTGATCTTGTCCCGGGCCGTGTTGATCTCTTTGAGCTTGTCGGCCAGGTGGAACCCGATCGCGTCGATCTGACGGCCGTTGTGACGCACCCGCATTTTCAGGTGGTTGTTGCCCACGATCCGCGGATAGCCCACCACCGAAAGGTCGTTGGCCACCAGCACCGGCTTGGGATTGCCCGGACCGTAGGGCTGAAACATCTGCATGCAGTGCAGAAGGTCGTAGTCGGCCTGCTCCAGATTCACCTCCAGGTCGACCATGATCTCGGGGGTGAGGTCCTCCAGGCTGAGCATATCGTGCGCCGCCCGGTCGAAAGCCTCGACGAACTCCTCCAGGTCGTGCTGCTTGAGCTGAAGGCCCGCGGCGTACTTGTGCCCGCCGAACACATCCAGGCAGTGGCCGCAACTCTTGAGCGCCTCGTAGAGGTGGAAATTGGCGATCGAGCGCGCCGAGCCCTTGCCCTCGCCCTCGTCATCGAAAGTGATCAGCACGGTGGGACGGTAGTATTCCTCGACAATGCGCGAGGCCACTATGCCCAGCACCCCGGGGTGCCAGTTGCGCGAGTGGATCACGATTGACCAGCGGTTCTCCAGGTCCACCGTGTCCTCGATCATCCGGCGCGCCTCGAGCAGGGTTTGGTTGTCCACCTCGCGGCGGGAGCGGTTCTCCTGGTCCAGCACCTGGGCCAGGCGCATGGCCTGCTCCATGTCGTCGGTCAGGAACAGCTCCACCCCGCGCAGGGCATCGCCCATGCGGCCCACCGCGTTGATCCGCGGGGCCATCGAGAACACCACGTCCGCGCTGCCCAGCTTCTTCTCGCTCAGCCCGGCCAGCTCGATCAGCGCCTGGATGCCCGGCTTGCGCGAGGTCTTGAGCTTCTCCAGCCCCACCCGGGCGAAAATGCGGTTCTCACCCAACAGCGGCACTATATCGGCGATGGAGCCCACAGCCACCAGGTCGAGGTGCTCGTACAGCTCGTTCTCATTCTCGCCCATACGGCGGCAGAGTCCCTGGCAGAGCTTGAACGCCACTCCGATCCCGGCCAGCTCCTTCTCGGGATAGGTGTCCCCCGGCTGCTTGGGGTTGAGGATGGCCGTGGCTTCCGGTATCTCGGGGCCCGGCTCGTGATGGTCTGTGACTATCACGTCCATGCCCTTGCTCTTGGCGTACTCGATAGCCTCCACCGCGGTGATCCCGCAGTCGACCGTGACCAGCAGCGTGGCTCCCATCGCCGCCACGGCGTCGATTCCCACCTCGGTGATGCCGTAGCCCTCGACCATACGGTTTGGGATGTAGTAGCCCACCGAGCCGCCCAGCTGGCGCAGGTAGCGCACCATCAGCGAAATCGAGGTGATCCCGTCCACGTCGTAATCACCGTAGACCACGATTTTCTCACGGCGGCCCAGGGCCTCGGCCAGGCGCACCACGGCCGGCTCCATGCCCAGCATCAGGTGCGGGTCGTACAGGTCATCCAGGTTGGGGTGCAGAAAGCGCTCGATCTCAGCCTCGCCGAAAAACCCGCGATTGGAAAGAATCCTGGCCACCAGGGGATGGAGCCCGAAGCGGCTGTTTAACTCAGGCTGCGGCGCAGCCTCTGGTACGGCGGGGCTGACCCAACGATACTTCATCGCTCTTCCACCCTGGCTGAGAATTATCGGGTGCTGCTGAAAAATTTACGGGAGCGAAGCATAAGCCGGATTCTGTACCCCGCCCGAGAGCGGGGCGACAGCCATTCATCTTGGCGGGGGATTGCTCCCGCCGCTCTGATGCAACCTACCCGGGAGTCGAGCGAGACGAGCCGCCTCTCCTCCCCTATTCGGTCTTGCTCCGGATGGGGTTTACCCTGCCCCGTCCGTCACCGGACGAGCGGTGCGCTCTTACCGCACCTTTTCACCCTTACCCCGACCCGAGGGTGCGGGGCGGTATGTTTTCTGTGGCACTTTCCGTCAGGTCACCCTGCCTGGACGTTATCCAGCATCCTGCTCTGCGGAGTCCGGACTTTCCTCGGCCGGCCTTGCGGTGAGCCGACCGCGGCTGTCCGCTTCGCTCCCTGCCTTAAGGCTCCACGCGGCCGGTTCAGGCCCCGTTGCCGTTTTCTTCGTAATACAGTATCCGCCCGCAGTTTTCGCAGGTGTGGATGTCCCGGCCCTTGCGGATATCGTTCACCTGCTGGAGCGGGATCATCGCGTGGCACCCGCCGCAACTTCCGTTGCGCAGGGCTACCACCGCCTGGTTTACCCGCGAGCCCATGATCCGTTCGTACAGAACGAGCAGACGCGGCTTGACCCGCACCGACAGGCCCTCGCGCTTCTGACGGCGGATGGCGATCTGCTCGTCCAGGTCCTGAATCTGGCCCTTGAGGCTGTCGTACTGCTCGCGGCGACCGCTCTCCTGGTCCGCCAGGGAGGCGCGGGACTGATCGAGGGACTGGTTCAACTGCTCGATCTGCTCCATGCGGCTGATGATGCGCTCCTCCAGCTCCGCCTTCTCCCGCTTTATCGCCTCAATCTCTGTCAGCAGGGCCGAGTACTCGCGGTTGCTCTTGACCGCGAGCAACTGCTGCTTGTAGCGGTTTGAGCCCTCGTCCAGCTGAGCCACCCGGCCCTCGGTCTCGCGGATGACGAGACGGGCCGCTTTCAACTGGGATTCCTTGTCGACAAGTTCCTGGCGGGCCGAATCCATTTCGTGTTCCAGCGCCTCAATCTGCGCCGGGATCGTCGACCTGCGGCCCTGGATTTCGTTGATCTCGACATCGATCTCCTGGAGCCTCAACAGGAGTTCCAGTGGTTCTTCCATCCTCCCCCTCCTGAACGTCGTGATGGACCCTTGCGCTGCTTTCCCCGCCCCGCCATATCTTATGAAACCCTCAGAAACAAAAAAGTGTACCGTCCTCGGACAGTACACTTCCATTGCACCAAGCCCCGGAAGAATATGACACGTCGACAGTGTATTTTGAATGTTCCATAAGAACGGTTGTTTTCAAAATGGTGGGCGATACTGGATTTGAACCAGTGATCTTCCGGATGTGAACCGGACGCTCTAGCCGCTGAGCCAATCGCCCATTGATTCAATATGGTGGGCCCACTAGGACTTGAACCTAGGACCGGCGGATTATGAGTCCGCTGCTCTAACCAACTGAGCTATGGGCCCCTCCCGCTAAGAGAGATTCAAGTTAATCACCGAAGGCCCGCTTGTCAACCCTATTTATCCGCTCACCGGACTCAAGGGAAAAACATATACTTTTTCAGGATGCCGCTGCGGCTGGGGTGGCGCAACTTGGTCAGGGCCTTGGCCTCGATCTGGCGCACACGCTCGCGGGTGATGTTGAAGATTTCGCCCACCTCCTCCAGCGTACGCGGGCACCCGTCGTCGATCCCGAATCTCAGGCGGATCACTTTTTCCTCGCGCGCGGTCAGCGAGCCCAGAGCGGTGGTGATCTGGTCGCGCAGCATCGAGTAGGCCGCCGTGCGGGCCGGCGAGTCGAACTCGGTGTCCTCGATCAGCTCACCCAGCGAGCTGTCCTCGCCCTCCTTGATGAAATCGTTGAGCGAGACCGTCTCCTGGCTGATCTTCATCACCTCGCGCACCTTGTCCACCGGGAGGCCGAGCTGAGCGCTGATCTGCTCGGGGGAGGGCTCGGCGCCGAACTCCTGGACCAGCTTCCAGGCGATGCGGTTGACCTTGTTCAAGGTCTCTATCATGTGCACCGGCACGCGGATCACCCGGGCCTGGTCGGCGATGGCGCGCGTGATGGCCTGGCGGATCCACCAGGTGGCGTAGGTCGAGAACTTGTAGCCCTTGCGGCAATCGAATTTCTCGGTGGCGCGCATCAGTCCCTTGTTGCCCTCCTGGATCAGGTCCAGGAACTCCAGGCCGCGGTTGACATAGCGCTTGGCCACCGAGATGACCAGCCGCACGTTCGACTTGATCAGCATCTGCTTGGCCTCTGCCACGGCCTCGTTGTACTTGGTCAGACGGCGTCCGAGGCGCAGTATCTCGCGGCCGGCCAGCCCGCAATCGTGTTCCAGGCGGGTCAGGCGGGCGGCGATCTCGTCGCGGTAGGCGCTCAGGTCGCCCTCGGCCCCATCGCCGAAATACCCCATCCCGGCCTTGCGCGCCAGGTACTGGCGTATCTGCGCCGCGGGCAGTGGCCGCGCCGCCTTGCGCACCCGGACCAGCACCCGGTCCAGGTATTCGAGCCGCCGCATAACGTCCTCCACCTCGGCGCAGACATCCGCGATGGAGTCCACCAGTTTCTGGATCTGCGAGGAGTTCACCGGTATGCGGGCGAAAGCGTTGCGCAGGGTGCGGCGCTCCGCCGTGATCCGGCTCTCCAGCCCCTCACGCCCGGCGCCCGGCCCTGCCGACTCCAGCGCCAGCATAGTCTGTTCCAGCTCGCGGAACTGGGACTCGGCCCTGGCCAGCATCTTGAGGATACGGTTCTTCTCCCGATTGCCCAGGTAGCTGCCTTTCCAGTCGCTCAGGTCGGTCTCGACAAACTCCTCGATCGTGATGTTCTCGCACTCCAGCATGTCCTTGCCCTCGATCAGAAGGCGGAACGACTGGAGGCTCTCGAACACCGCGGCGCGAACCTTGCGCCGCCCCTGGTCGATCACCTCGGCCAGGGCGATCTCACCCTGGCGGTCGAGCAGGGGCACCCGGCCCATCTCCTGAAGGTACAGCTTGACCGGATCATCACCACCACCACTCTGCACCTCGGCCTCGGCCAGATGCTCGTGCCCGGCGCGCCTAAGGCGAAGCTTCCGCCTGGCGCTCAGGGGCTCACGCGCCTGTCTGATCCTCGTCTCCACAACCGGGGTTTCCACAGTCTCCTGGCTCTCTTCGACCGATGCACTGCCGCTCTGGATGCTGGATGCTCGTCGGTTCATTACACACAATCCGTGCGTGGATTAAGAGGTTGCGCGGAAAGGCGGGTCCGCGGGAAAACAAAAAACCACGTCCAGCAAACTGAACGTGGCCCAAACAACAGATTCTATAAATAAATCAATATTGAATTCGCGGGTTCCGATTGGACAAAAAACCGGCAAGCCTGGGTGGCAGAGCTGCATGCCCGTCTCCTCGAAAACAGGGACAGATGGCGCGCAAACACCCTTCCTGCGGGCATCCCGGCCATCCACGGCGACTGCGGTTGCGAGAAAAAAAGACCGCGTTGCTGCTCATTACCGGCCAAGATAGAGCGGATTGATTGTATCTTGACTGTTTGAATTTAAACACCGGCGGGTGGGAAGTCAACAAATGCTTTACTTTTGGATAGCAAAATGACTGGACATTTCACGTTCGAGTTTTTTCATTTCCTTGTGAAGCAAGGCCTGCTCACGGATCAGCTCCGGGTCGTCCGCAACGGCCAGTTTCTGCATACTCTCTTCCAAATGTTTAAGTATACGGCCCACTTTTATCCTGCGCCAGCAGTAGCCGAACACCTGGGGGGCCGGCTCGTAGCGGGTTGCGTCCGCGGCCAGCTCGGCCAGCAGCGGATAGAGCGCGGATGGCAGGCCCTGGTAGAGCGCCTCGATCAGGTTACGCACTCCCGAGCGCTGCAGCTCGGACAGGGTGTCGAAAGCCTGGGCGTACAGGGAGCTTTCGAAAGGCGGATCGCCCAGGGCCTCCAGGGTCTGCGGGATGTAGTCGGGATGGAGGATGCAGATTGCCAGGACATAGCGCTCGGCATCCAGGGCCCCCGAAACTCCGCCGGTGGGGGTCTCTGCCGCCGCAGCGGCCTGCTCCCCGACCGGCGCGGTGGTGCGCTGCGGGACCCGCCGGGCGCGGGATTCGATGCGGGAGAGCCGCTCCTGCAGCACGGCTTCCGGCACCTCGATGAACTCCACGCACTTGCGCAGGTAGAGCGTGCGGGCCATACTGTCCTTGCAGCGCGCCACCGATTCGAGCAGCTTGTCCGCGGCCTGCTCGCGCTGGGCCACCTGGCGCAGGTCCATCTTCTGACGCAGGATATCGATCTTGCGGTCCAGGAAATCCACCGCCGCGCGCCGGAGGGTCTCGAACTCGGCCGCCCCGTGGGCGCGCAGGAACTCATCCGGGTCCTCCGCCCCGGGCAGGCTGATCACCCGTACGGCCAGGCCCGCCGCCAACAGCTCATCCCCGCCGCGGAACGTGGCCTTCAGCCCAGCCGTGTCCGGGTCGTACAGCAGGAACACCTCGCGCGCGTAGCGCGACAGCAGGGCGGCCTGCTCCGGAGTGAGCGCGGTGCCCAGCGGCGCCACGGCAGTCTCGTAGCCGTACGTGGCCAGGGCGATCCGGTCCATGTAGCCCTCCACCACCACGGCCCAGCCCTCCTGACGGATCGGCCCGCGGGCGCGGTCCAGGCCGAACAGTATCTCGCCCTTGCGGAACAGCGGGGTCTCGGGGCTGTTCAGGTATTTCGGCTCGCCCGGCCCCAGGATGCGCCCGCCGAAAGCGATGGTCCGCCCGCCGAGGTCGTGGATCGGGAACATCACCCGGCCGCGGAAACGGTCCACGCTCTGGCCCTGCTCATCCGGGGTGGTGAGCAGCCCGGCCTCGCGCAGGGTCGCCTCCTCGATACCGTGGCCCAGGGCGGCTTTTTTCAGGGCCTCCCGCTCGCGCGGGGCCCAACCCAGCTCGTTTCTTTCCACGACCTCCGGGCTCAGGCCGCGCTGGGCCAGGTAGTCGCGCGCCGCGCGGCCCTCGGCCGGCTCCGCCAGGCAGCCGCGGAAATAATCCCGCGCGAACTGGTTGGCGTAGATCAGCCGTCCGCGGTGCTCGTCCTCTTTCTGATCGAACTGCCCCCGCGGGATGGTTATTCCCAGCCGCTCGGCCAGGAACCCCACCGCCTGGGCGAAATCCAGTTTCTGGTGCTCCATCAGGAACGAGTAGACATCCCCGGCCTTGCCGCAACCGAAGCATTTGAAAAAGCCCTTGTCCGGCGTGACCGTGAACGAGGGCGTGCGCTCGCTGTGGAACGGGCACAGGCCGAGCCAGTTGCGCCCGCGGTGGCGCAGCTCGACGAACTGGCCGATGACCTCCGCAATGTCGGTCTGCAGGCGTATCTGGTCGATTATCTCATCCGGTATGAAACCGCTCACCCGGCCCTCCTCCAATACGCCCGTTCAGGACAATTCCGAATTGCAATCAGTGTTTACATTAATGGTTCTGATTCATTTTCCAAAACCGGGGGGCCGTCAAGGAGCAAAAAATGCCGTGGCCGCAAGCCCTGTCCCGGGGTTTCGCAGGGGCATGGCACAGCGCGCCGCGCCACTATGGCATCTCCAGTCCCGCTCATTCAGCGACGAACGTGGCCACAGTAGCCCCGGAGCCGCCCTCGTTCCAGGCCCCCAGGCGGAACGCCGCCACGCGCCGGTCACGGGAAAGCAGCTCGTTCACCCGGCTGCGCAGCGCCCCGGTGCCCTTGCCGTGCACGATCACCACGCTGCCCAGGCCAGCCCCGCGCGCCCGGGCCAGGAAACGGTCCAGCTCCTGGTCGATCTCATCCACCCGCAGGCCGCGCAGGTCCAGCCGGCCCGGCTCGGCGGAGTCGGCCTCGGGCTCCGGCGCGCTGAAGCCGGCCCCGGCGGTGTGACGCTTGCGGGCGGCCCGGTTGGATGAGCGCAGCATCTCATCGGCGCGCAGGCTCATTTTGGCCCGCCCGGCGATCACCGTGTAGCGGCCCGTGTTGTCCGGGCCCTCGGCTATCTCGCCCTCCAGGCCCAGCCCGACCACGCGCACCCGGTCCCCTGCCTCGAACGCTCCTCCCGGCTCACCCTCCTCCCCCAGGCCGGACTGACCGGCCCCGGTGTCGGCCTCGGCCGCGGCGCGCAGCTCGGCGATCCGCTCCTCCATGCTGCGCCGGGCGACACGGGCGGCCTGTTCGGCCTGGCCCTCGCGCCACTGGCTCTCCAGCCGGGCGATCACCTCCTCCACGCTGCGGCGCGCCTGCAGCATGTGCTCGCGCTCGCGGCGTGCCATCTCCTTCTGGAAGTCCCTCTCCCGGCGGGCCAACTCAACCAGGCGCTCGCGCGACTCCTGGCGCTCGCGCCGCAGGGCCTCACTCTCGATCTGGAGCCGGGCCTGGAGTGACTCGGCCTCCACCGTGGCGGCCTCCAGCTTTTTCTGCTGGGCCTCCAGACGGGCCAGGTACTCGTTGATGTTGATCGCCCCACCGGTCAGGTAGGTGGCGGCGCGCTCCAGCACCAGGGGGCTCATCCCCATGTTGCGGGCGATCGCCAGGCCGTAGCTCTGGCCGGGCAGCCCTTTCCGGAAATGGAACGTGGGCTGCATCCGCTCCGGGTCGAACTCCAGCGAGCCGTTGACCAGCCCGGGGATTCGCTCGTACAGGAGCTTCAGCTCGCCGAAATGCGTGGTGCTCAGGGTCAGGCAGCCGCGGCGGGTCAGGTGCTCCAGCACGCTGGCGGCCAGGGCCGCGCCCTCGGCCGGGTCGGTGCCCACGCCGATCTCATCCAGCAGTATCAGGCTGTCCGGGTTGCCCGAGTCGATGGCAGTGACCAGGTCGAGCACGTGGCTGGAGAAAGTCGAAAGGTCGCGGTCCAGTGACTGCTCATCCCCGATGGCGGCGAACACCCCGGCGAACACCGGCAGCGAGCTGCCCTCGCCCAGGGGAGGGAAAATCCCGCTCTGGGCGGTCAGGACCACGATCCCGGCGGTCTTCAGAAGGACTGTCTTGCCGCCGGCGTTGGGACCGGACACGAGCAACGTGCGCTCGCCCGCGGCCAGCTCGATGTCCAGCGGCACCACCGCCTCGGCGGCGGCTGCGGCAGCGGCCGGGGAATCGGCCTCTTTCAGGTGGCGCTCCAGCAGGAGCGGGTGACGCGCGCGCCGCAGCACGAAAGCCCCGCCACGGGTCAGGCCCGGCCGCGTGCAACCGTACTCGCGGGCGAACACGGCCCGGGCGTAGAGGCTGTCCAGCTCGGCCAGCACGCGCACGTTGTCGGCCAGTTGCGGACGGCAGGTGCAGAGACGGGCGCTCAGGGCGGCCAGGATACGCAGTTTCTCGCGCTGGATGTCCAGCTCGATCTCGCGCAGCCGGTTGTTCGAGTAGACCACCTGCTCCGGCTCGATGAACAGGGTGGCCCCGCTGCCGCTCTCGCCCTGGATTATCCCCGGGCAGGAGTGCATCTCATCGCGGCGGACAGCCAGGACATAGCGCTCCTGGCGCAGGGTGACGAAATTGTCGCCCGTGGAGCCGGCCTCGGTCAGACGGCCCGAGATCTGCTCGAGCTGCTTCTCGATCCGCTCGCGTACGTGACGGGCATCCTGGCGCAGCTTGCTCAGAAGCGGCGAGGCGTTGCTCACCACCTCGGCGTTCTCGTCGAACGTGCGCTCGATCTCGCGCCGTATCTCCTCCTGGCTGTCCAGAGCCCCGGCCAGCGCGCTCAGCCTTGGCAGCGAGTCCTCGCGCCGCAGGATGTAGCCGCGCTCGTCCCCGGCCGCCTCCAGCATCCGTCCCACCGCCACGATCTCGGCCCCCTCCAGGATCACCCCGGCCTTGGTCAGCCGGGCCAGGGGCCCGGCCAGCACCGGCGCCGCGGAGGGCCGGAAATTGTGGCCCTCGCCCGTGATCGAGCGCATCTCGTCCAGGCAGTCATAGTGCCGCCCGATCGCCTCCGGGTCGTCCAGCGGAGCCAGGGCGCGCACGTGCGCCGCCCCGTCCTGACTCACCGCGTAGCCGGCCACCAGGGCCAGGAGACGGTCATATTCAAGGATGTCGCGGGTCTGTTGGCTGAGCATATAGTCTTCCGGTCTGAGTTCATTCTCTCGCAGCCGTTTGTTTCACCAGGAGCTGCCGTCGCCCTGACGGTAAAAATAAAAAAAGCGCCGCCGGGCGCCACTAAAATGAAAGAGCCTCCGACCGTGCCAGGCGTCGAAGGCTCACTTAAGCAGGCGAACCCTGTTCAGTATTTTTTCGCAGGCCATTTCCCGACTCCCGCGCTGAAGGGGACTAACGGTGACGCGCCTCCTTCTTGAGTTTCCTCTTGGCGGCGTTCATCTTGCGCTTACGCTTCTCGCTGGGTTTCTCAAAATGACGGTGCTTGCGCAAATCGGAGAGGATTCCGGCCTTTTCGCATTTCTTCTTGAATTTTTTCAAGGCCTTTTCAAAGGACTCGCCTTCATCGATATATACTTCCGGCACGCAGGTACCTCCCTGGAAGAGTTTGCGGTTAGTTGACCCCGGTGAAAATAAAAAATAATTGGCGTTGCTAATAAAGTCAAGAGCAGAAACATTTGTTTTCGGCACCGGGTCCACTACGAAAACAGCTTGTCGATCTCTTCCTGGGAGATTTTTATGCTTGCCGCGCCGTCTTCCTTCTCCTTGGCCGGCTTTTCATTTTTTCCCTGTCCCTTTTTCGCTTTGGGAACCTCCGGCTCCTCCACGACCACTTCTTCAAGCTTCCCGTTGCCGGAATCGGCCGGGATGACCTCCTCCAGCAGCGGTTCCTCGACCTGCTCCGGCTCCACGGCCGTCAAGTCGGCCCCGGCCAGCAGGTCCTCCGCGGACATTTCATCGGCGGCCTGCTCATCCAGCGCGGCCGTTTCCTCACCGGGCAGCGCGGCGTTGGCGCCGCCATCGCCCCAGCTCAGCAACTCGTCGATCTCGGCCTGGTTCGGCTCCTCACCCGCTACCTCGGCCTCGGCTTCGGCCTCGACCGCCTCAGGCAGGCTTTCATCGAAAGCGCTGGAGGCGGGCAGATCGCTTTCATCCGACGCCTCGGCCGGGGCGGGTTCACTCTCGGCCAGAAGGTTTTCCGGGCTCTGGCCGAGCACCTCGTCCACGGCCTTCTGACGGTCATCGTCCATGTCGAAGATGGCGTTGATGTCATGGGCCTTGGCCTCGCGGAAAATCGCCGGCGGCTCGGCCTCCGAGTACTTGGTGATGAGCATGTTCAGCCGTTCCTGGACCGAACGCAGCAGGCCGTGGGCGCCCTCGATCTGCTGGGCGGTGATATCCTGCACCTGCAGGGCGTTCATTATGTCGTAGGCGTCGGTCTGTGTGTCCTGCAGCAGGTTCTCGACTGACTGCGGCACATCCTCGCCGATCTTGCCGGACAGGAACTCATCGACGATCTTCTTGATCTCGACGCCCTTCTGGCGCGCTTTCTCGTCCTCGAACACCCGGTTGAGGCCCTCGCGCACCCCGGGCAGCTCCAGAAGCTCCTCGATCGCCCCGGCGATCCCGCTAAGCGCGGTTTGTTCGGCGGACAGGCGTTCGCGTACAACATTGAAATTGGTGGTCACCTGGTCCAGACGGCCGAGCATGGAATCGACCTTGTCCAAAATCTCGTTCGTGGCCAGCTCCGTGGCGCTTGTCACCTTATCGAGCTGCTGAACGGCTTTGGGCATCTTACTGGAGCTGTCCTGGATGGACTGGTTCATCTCGTTCAGCATGGGGGCCATTTCCTGGACGAACACAAGCAGGTCCTCCAGGAACGGCAGGAACCTGACCCCGAACGAGAAAACTGATTTCAGCTCCTCGACTTTTTGCAGAATGCCATTGATGTCCCTCTCCTGCATGGTCGAACTCCTCAACCGGTTTCAGCCGCCCCGGCGGCGGCCCGGCGCTTTCCCGGACCGATCTGGTTCAGGGTTTAACTGTTGTATGGGCCTAACATTCAATTCAAACATATAACGGTGCGGCTTTCAGTACAACCCCTGATCGCCACGCAACATCTGCCGCAGCAGAACGAATCCGGCCAGCGCCGCGGTCTCGAAACGCAATGTGGACAGACCCAAATCCAGGCAGGGCAAGCCGCTGGACAGGATCGACCCGCTCTCGGCGCTGTCGAAGCCACCCTCCGGCCCCACCACCAGAACCAACTCACGCGCTCCCCCTAATCTATTTCGGCCTATCGGGGCGCGGGTTTGAGTTTTTTTATGGCAGAATACCGCCTGCACCTCTGCTGCAGTGCATGTTTTCATAAAATCTGCGAAACCCAGCGGCGGCTCGACCCGGGTCAGGAACGGCTGCCGCGACTGCTTGAGCGCGGCCACGCAGACCGGCTGAAGGCGCTCGGGCAGACGGCCGGGGTCGCCGGGGAACGAGACCTGAGCGCTGAGAAGCGGGATTATCCGCGCCGCCCCCAGCTCAGCCAGCTTCTCCACGGCCCAGCGCAGACGTTCCTTGCGTCCGGGGGCCAGGGCCACGCTTATCGCCGGTACGGGCGCGGTGGCCTGCTCGTGCTCCAGCACCCGTCCGGCCAGACGGCCCTCGCGGCGCTCCACGAGCACGGACCAAACCCCACCGCAGCCGTCCAGCACCTGGACCCGGCTGCCCGCTCCCTGGCGCAGCACGTGGGTCAGATGGTGCAATTCCTCGTCCGGGAACTCCAGCCAGCCGTCACTGATATTCTCCGCCGGCACGTACAGGGCCGTGGTTGTCAGCTCCTCGAACTGCTCATCCTCACCGGATTTCCTGGCGCGCACGCTGTCCCGCCTCCCTCGGCATGTCTCAGCCGCTGAACGCCTCTTTCATCCGGTTCCAGAATCCGCGCCCAGCCGAGGGCGGGCTCTGGCTCTCGACCCGGCTCAGTTCCTGGAACAGCTCGCGTTCCTTGGCCGACAGGCTGCCCGGGGTCCAGACCGTGATCCGCACAAGCTGGTCACCGCGCCCCGAGCCGTTCAGGTGCGGCAGGCCCTTGCCCCGCATGCGCAGTATCTTGCCGGTCTGTGTCCCGTGCGGGATACTGAGCCGGGCCTTGCCCTCCAGAGTTGGTATCTCCACCTCGGCGCCCAGGGCAGCCTGGCTGAACGAGATGGGCAGGTCGTACAGGACATCGTCCCCGTGCCGCTCGAAACTCTCGTGCTCCTCCACCTCGATCAGCACGATCAGGTCGCCCGGAGGCCCACCGCGCAGCCCGGCGTTGCCCTGGCCGCGCAAGGTGAGGTAGTTGCCGCTGTTCACCCCGGCCGGAATTTTCACCTTGATCTTGCGCTCGCGGGTCACACGGCCCTCGCCGTGGCAGGCGTCGCACTGGTCCTGGACCACCTGGCCCGTGCCGCCGCAGCGCTGGCAGGGGCTCACACTGACAAACTGCCCGAAAATGGAGCGCTGCACATTGCGAACCTGACCGCTGCCCTGGCAGGCCGGGCAGACAGAGGTGCGGCCGCTCTTGGAGCCGCTGCCGCCGCAGTCGGTGCAGGCCTGCTGGAGGTTGATCTTGAGTGTCTTTTCCACCCCGCTGGCCACCTCCTCCAGGTCGAGGCGCAGGCGCACCTGAAGGTCGCCGCCGCGGTTGGCCCCGCGCCCGCCGCCGCGGCCCTGGCCACCTCCCCCTCCGAACAGGTCGCCGAAGCCGAACCCGCCGAAATCGCGCATGAACGCGTTCAGGGCGTCGCTCAGGTCGAAATCCTGGTACCCGCCGAACCCGCCTCCGGCTCCGCCGCCCGCGCGGGCGAACTGCCCATCGTGCCCGAACCGGTCGTACTGGGCGCGCTTTTCCTGGTCGCGCAGCACCTCGTAGGCCTCGGTGGCCTCCTTGAACTTCTCCTCCGACGCCTTGTCGCCCGGGTTCTTGTCCGGGTGGAACTGCACCGCCAGCTTGCGGTAGGCTTTCTTTATCTCCTCGGCCGTGGCTTCCTTACCCACGCCGAGCACCTCGTAGTAGTCACGCTTGGTCATTGGAAATCTCTTTCTCCTCCAGGCTTACGCTTCGTTCCTCATCGAATCAGCTTTCCAGCACCTTGGAGAGCAGACGGCTGGTGTACTCGACCACCGAGATCACCCGGCTGTAGCTCATCCGGGTCGGACCGATCACCCCTATTATGCCTTTCATCCGGCCGATACGGTAAGTGTCGGTGATCAGGGTGAAATTCGACAGCTCCGAAAGCTCGTTCTCGGCGCCGATGGTGATACGCAGGCCCTCGGCCCCAGCCCGCTTTTTCATGGTTTCGAGCAGAAGGTCGCGCCTCTCGGTCAGGCCGATCAGCGAGCGCAGGTTCACCTGATCGCTGAACTCGGGCTGGCTGGCCAGCTTGGCCGCCCCGCCCAGGACCAGTTCGCCGCCGCCCTCGCCCAGCTCGAAAATGCTGTCCGCACTCTGGACGAACACGTTGAGCGGGTCGGCGTCATCCTCCACCGCATCCTTGAGCCGCTCGCGGGCCGTGCGGCGAATCTCGCCCAGGGGCAGCCCGGCCAGGCGCTCGCGCAGCCGTCCGGACAGACCGCTCAGGCGCTGGTCGCTCACCCGGCTGTCTATCTCCACGAAAATGGTCTTGACCAGCCCGTGCTGGATGGTCAGGATCAGCATCAGACGCTCCGCCCCCACCCGGATCAGGTCAACGTTCTCCAGCACGCCCTCATCCACCAGCGGGGCGATCCCCACGCCCAGCTCACAGGTCAGCACGCTTAGCGCCTGGGCCGCGCGCTGGACCACCCGCTCCAGGGCCGGGTCGCCCGAGAGCGGCTGGAGCATCCGTTCCAGGCCCTTGGGCAGGACCTTGTGCCGACGGGCCAGGGTGTCCACGAAAAAGCGGTAGGCCTTGTCCGTGGGGACCCGTCCCGCGCTCGGGTGCGGCTGCCAGAGGAAACCTTTCTCCTCCAGGTCGCTCATCGTGTTGCGGATCGTGGCCGCGCTCAGGCCGCTGTCGCCGCTGCGCGACAAGTGACGCGAGCCCACCGGGGCAGCCGTGGCGATGTAGTCGCCGATCACCTGCTCGAGGATCACCGCCTCGCGCTCAGTGAGGTCATCGCGCTGCGCCTTTTGGTTCTCGTAAGTCATAACGGCCTTTTTTTATTCGAGTTAAAGCCCCCCTGATATGCCATAATTTTTGCAATCCGCCCCCTATTTGTCAAGCGGAAACTCCCCGCGGGCCAGAATCCGGTCCACCAGGGAGTCCAGCACCAGGAGCCCCTCGCGCGTGGCCCGCACGCGGCTGTCGCGCAGGCGGACGAGCCCGGCGCTGTCCAGCTCACGCAGAACCTGGGCCGTAGAGCGCCCCAGGATCTGGCCCACCAGCGCCACCGAGGCCCCACTCTCCAGGCGCAGACCCAGCATCAGGTGCTCGGCCAGTCGCTGGCGCGGAGAGAGGAACTCGCCCTCGCGCAGCGGGTTGGGCGCGCCGGGGCTCCAGGCGTAACTCAGGTACTCCTCAAGGCTGCGCTTGTTCCAGAACCTTCGGTCGGGCGGCTGGAATGAGTGCGCCGAGGGGCCCAGCCCCAGATAGGGCTGTCCGGTCCAGTAGGCCAGGTTGTGGCTGCAGGTGCAGCGCGCATCCCGCGCCCAGTTGGACATTTCGTAATGCAGCCAGCCGGCGCGGGCCAGGCTCTCACAGGCGGCCAGGTACTGGGCGCGGTAGATTGACTCCTCGCACTCGGCGAAATCAGGGACGGCGTGGGCCGGGCAGGTTGCTTCCAGATGGTAGCCGTAAATCGACAGATGGTCCGCCCCCAGAGCGAGGGCCGTGTCGATCGATTCGATCACCATACTTTCAGTGCAGCCCGGCCCGCCCAGGATCAGGTCGGCGCTCAGGCGCTCGAACCCGGCCTTCCGGGCCCGATCGAGCGCCGCCTGGCAGGCGGCGGAGTCGTGACGGCGCCCCAGGCCGGCCAGGGCGCGGTCAGCGAAACTCTGGCAGCCGACAGAGAGACGGTTCACCCCGGCCGCACGCCAGCCGGCCGCAGCCTCCAGGCTCACGTCCTCGGGGTTAGCCTCCAGGCTGATCTCGGTCTCGGGGTCAAGGCTCCAGACTGCGGCGGCTTTCTCCAGCACGGAAGCCACCTGCGCCCCGCTCAGCAGCGAGGGCGTGCCTCCGCCGAAAAAGACTGTCCGCACCCGGCTGCCGGCCGGTGGCCAGAGCCCGGCCGAGGCCTCGACCTCGCGGCCCAGGGCGTCCAGGTAGTCATCCAGCAACTCGACCCGGTCCGGCACGGAGTAGAAATCGCAGTACAGGCACTTGCCGCCGCGGCAGAACGGGACATGGACATACAACGAAAAACTTTCCTCCACCCGCGCCCTCTTCCCTCTCCCGGTCAACCCAGGCTGTAGAGCTTGCCCGGATGCTCGCGCACCAGGCGTTTCATCTGGAGCTGCAGGAGCAGCCCCAGCAGTTGCGAGACCTCCACCCCGCTGCGTTCGGCCAACTCATCCACGTGCTGGGGCTGACGGTCCAGGCAGTCGAACACCCGGCGCTCCTCGCGGCTCAGGCAGGGGCCGAGTCCCGGCAGCTCCGGCTGGCCGTCGGTCTGACGGCTCGGTACAGGCGCGCCGCCCAGCTCCTCCAGGATGTCATCCACACTCTGCACGAGCGTGGCCCCCTGCTTGATCAGGCGGTTGGCGCCGTGGCTCAGGCCGCGGGCCACATCCCCGGGGACTGCGAACACCTCGCGTCCCTGGTCCAGGGCGTACTCGGCGGTGATCAGCGCGCCGCTGCGCTCGCCGGCCTCCACCACCAGCACCCCGCGCGACAGGCCGCTGATTATGCGGTTGCGGCGTGGGAAATTGCGCCCATCCGGCGGAGTGCCCAGGGGGTACTCGCTCAGCACAACCGAGCCGTGCTCCAGCATGCGCTCCACCAGCGGTTCGTTCTCGGGCGGGTAGAGGTTATCGACCCCGCTGCCCAGCACAGCCGCCGTGAGGCCACCGTTGTCCAGGGCGGCGGCGTGGGCCAGGCTGTCGATCCCGCGGGCCAGGCCGCTCACCACGGTGAACCCGGCCCGGGCCAACGCCCCGGACAGATCACGCGCGTTCTCGCTGCCGTAAAGGCTGGGCGAGCGGGTGCCCACCACGGCCACGCAGGGACGGTTGAGGCAGTCCAGGGCCCCCAGCGCGAACAGCAGCACAGGAGGATCGTAAATCTGGGCCAGGTAGGCCGGGTAGTTCTCCTGCCAGTAGAAAATCACCTGCGCGCCGGACTTGTCGAGCCGCTCGAGCTGGGCCTCCACCGCCCGCTCGTTCCAACTCTTCCGCGCCAGGAACTCCAGCTCCGGCCCGGCGGCCAGACCCGGCACGCGCCGCAGGGACTCGAAATCCGCCGCCACCGCCGCCGCGGGCCCGCCGAAAGCCTCGAGCAGGCGGCGAAGGCGCACCGCGCCGAGGCCCGGCACGAACAGCAGGCGCAGCATGTCGCGCAGGGTATCGACTTCGGGCAGGCTCATCCCGGCTCCGGTCTGGATGGGAAGCTTTCCGGCACGCGCTCAGAAATCATCGCGGACAGAGGCGGCGGCCTGACGGCGGACCTCCAGGACCTTGCGCATCAGGTCGCGGGTGAAATCGGCCAGGCCGCGCCCGCTGACCGCGCTGATCCCTGTCTGGAGGAACAGGGCCGGGTCATCGATCCTGGGCGGCGGCTGGTCCGCGGGCATAAGGTCCAGCTTGGTGAACACCAGGCAGCGCGGCTTGTGGGTCATCTCGGAGGAGTACCCCTCCAGCTCGCGTTCCAGAATTTCGTATTGTTTCTCCGGCTCCTCGGCCGAGACATCGATCATGAACACCAGCACCAGGGTGCGCTCCACGTGGCGCAGGAACTCCAGGCCCAGGCCGCGGCCCTCGTGCGCGCCCTCGATCAGGCCGGGAATGTCGGCCATCACGAACGAGTCCGTGTCCGTGCGCACCACCCCCAGATTCGGGGTCAGCGTGGTGAACGGGTAGTCGGCGATCTTGGGGTGCGCCTCGGAGACCCGGCTCAGCAGGGTGGACTTGCCCGCGTTGGGGAACCCGACCAGGCCGACATCCGCGATCAGCTTGAGCTCGAGCTGAAGCGTGCACTCCTGGCCCGGACGTCCGTCCTCGGCGAAATCCGGGGCCTGGCGCGTGGGGTTGGCGAAAGAGGCGTTGCCCCGCCCGCCACGTCCACCCTCGGCCACCAGGACTTTCTGGCCTTTCTCGGTCAGGTCGGCCACCAGCCGGCCGGTCTCGGCATCGCGCAGCACAGTGCCCACTGGCACCCGCACCACCACGTCCTCTCCGTTGTGGCCGGTGCAGTCGTTGGGACCGCCGTTCTCGCCGCGCGGGGCGTGGTACTCGCGCCGGTAGCGGAAATCCATCAGGGTGGACATGTCCTCATCCGCCAGGAACCAGATGTTCCCACCGCGGCCACCTGTGCCGCCGGAGGGTCCGCCCCTGGGGTTGTATTTTTCCTTGCGGAACGCGATCATCCCCTTGCCGCCCTCGCCCGCGCGCACCGATATTTCGGCCCGGTCTACGAACATCCGCCCACCTTAGCAATCAGTTTTATACCTGTAGGCTCACGCCGCCTGTGATCCACGGATCAAGAGGCCATCTTTAATGAAAGCGGCACGGTACACAGATAATGGCCATAGCCTGATGTCATGATAGTTGCATATAGTCAAACAGCTTAATCCCCCCTGCCCCCCTGGAAAAGGGGGGAATCCTCTCACCGGCCGGCAGAGAGCCGCCTCCCCCTTTTGTACAAGGGGGACCGAGGGGGATTTGTCTTTCCTGCAGTTTGATACTCGTGCCAGCGCCAGCGCTGGTCTCAACCCATGTTCTTGATCAGGGCCGAGCCGAACTGGCTGCAACTGAGAAGGTGGGCGCCCTCCATCTGGCGCTCCAGGTCGTAGGTCACCGTGCGCGCCTCGATGGTACGGTCGATGGCCTGGGTGATCATCTGCCCGGCCTCCTGCCAGCCCAGGTAGTCGAACATCAGCACTCCGCTCAGGATAACCGAGCCGGGGTTGACCTTGTCCTGGCCCGCGTACTTGGGCGCGGTGCCGTGGGTGGCCTCGAAGAACGCCATCGTATCTCCGATGTTGGCCCCGGGGCCCATGCCCAGGCCGCCCACCTGCGCCACCAGGGCGTCGCTGATGTAGTCGCCGTTGAGGTTGGGCAGGGCCAGGATGTCATACTCATCCGGCCGGGTTAGGACCTGCTGCAGCATGGCGTCCGCGATGCGGTCCTTGATCACCACCTTGCCCGCCGGGGCCTTGCCGCCGAAGGTGTCCCACAGCTCGGCCTCGGTGATTGTCTGCGCGCCGAACTCCTCGCGCGCTACTTGATAACCCCAGTCGCGGAACGCACCCTCGGTGTATTTCATGATATTGCCCTTGTGCACCAGGGTCACGCTGCGGCGCCTGTTGTCAATCGCGTAGCGGATCGCCTTGCGCACCAAGCGTTTGGTGCCGGTCTCACTGATCGGCTTGACCCCGATACCGCTGTCAGGGCGGATCGAGCAGCCCATCTGGCCGTTGAGGAAATCGATCACCTTCTTTGCCTCGGGGCTGCCCTCGGCCCACTCGATTCCGGCGTAGACATCCTCGGTGTTCTCGCGGAAAATCACCATGTCCACTTTTTCCGGGTGCTTGACCGGGCTGGGCACACCGTTGAACCAGCGCACCGGGCGCACGCAGGCGTAGAGGTCGAGCTTCTGGCGCAGCGTGACGTTGAGGCTTCTGAAACCGCCGCCTATCGGTGTGGTCAGCGGGCCCTTGATCGCCACCAGGTAGCGACGCACGGCGTCGAGGGTCTCCTCGGGCAGCCAGTTGTTGAAGCGGTTGAACGCTTTCTCGCCGGCATAGATTTCGAGCCAGTGGATCTTGCGCCTGCCGCCGTAGGCTTTCTCCACCGCGGCGTCGAACACCCGGACCGAGGCGGCCCAGATATCCGGCCCGGTGCCGTCGCCCTCGATGAACGGGATGACCGGATGGTCCGGCACGGCCAGGGCGCCGTCCGGCTTGGCTTTTATGGCCTCCGCTCCGGCCGGGGCTGAGATGTCGATCTTGGTCATGGCTCTGGTCTCCTTGCGTATTGGTTCAGTCTTGTTCTATCGCACCGAACATGAAATCGTTTACGGTATGGTCCCTGACGGTCGGTCACGGGCCATGCACGTGTAAAGCCCAATCGCGCCGGACATTGAAAATATACTGTCCAACCGCCGTCGCGGCAACTCGTTCGGCGGCCAGGGCGGCGGGGACAAAAAAAACCGGCGGACAGGCGGCTCCGCCGGCTCACGCATTCAGTATCGCCCCGGGCTCAGAGAGTGGTGAGAGTGGCCTCACAGTTTTCGCAGTACCAGCGGATGGCGTAATTCATGGTCCCGCAGTTGGGGCACTTGACTGTCTTTTTCTTGATCGCGTCGATAGTCTGATTGACGGTCAGGATTTTCTGCGGATCGAGGTCCGTGCGGTCGAGGTCCAGTGTCAGCTCGATCCTGCCGTCCAGCGGCAGGGCGCGCCGCGCGGCCTTCTCCGTCTGCGGCACGCCGGAGGCCGGCTGGACCTCGTGCTCAGCCGCGCTCTCGCGTGGAAGCGGCTCCCAGCGCAGCTCAATCTCTTCCTCCGCCGCAGCCGGCGGCTGGATCATTTCCGGCTCGGCCGCGTCCGTGACCGGGACCGGGGCATCCAGGGCCGGAGCGGATGGTATCTCGATCAGCGGGGGCTGGACCGGAGCGGCCTCGACAGGCGGTTGCGGGACCGGAGCCGCGGGCTTGGGCGCCTGCTCGGCGCCACGGTTGGCCTCCATCAGCGCCTCCAGGTCGAGGTCGAAGCTGACCGAGGGCGCGGCGGCCACGGGCTCTTTCTCTGACTGCGCAGGCTCCTCCGCCGGGCTTTTGGCCGCAGCGGCGTTCTTTATCTGCAGCAGGTCCAAGTCGAGCGCATCCAGCTCGTCCTGGACCGCGCCCTGCTTTTCGGCGAGTGCAGTCTCGGCCGCAGTCGGGGCCTGGTCCAGTCTGATCTCAAGCTCCGGGATTCCCGCCGTGGCGAACTGCTCCAATGCCTCCGGGGCCGCCTCGGCAGCGGCTTCGACCGGTTCGCTTTCCTGAGCCGCCACCGGCTCCGCTGCGCTCTGTTCCTGAAGCAGGGACTCGAACAGCTCCTCCGGGCCGGCGGCCTGGCCCTGGACCGGCGTAGCGGGTTCGGCCGGGGCAACGGCATCCAGCGCGACTGCCATCTCCAGGGACTTCTCCGGGACGGGTGCGCCGAATATCTCCTCCAGGCCGGGGAGCCCCTCTGTTTCGCTCTTGAACTCCGGTGCAGGTTCCGGCTGCGGCTCGCTGCCCGGCCGGCCCACCGGAGAGGGACCCATCAGGTCGGCGATATCCGACGGCGTGACCTCGACCGGCGGGCGTTTCTGACTGGGCGCTGGCGCCTGGCGCAATTCGAGCCGCGCAGCCGCTGGGGGCGGCGTGCTCGGGACGGCCTCGGCTTTGGGCGGGGCCGGAGCTTCGAGCACCGGTTCGGCGGCCGGCTCCGGAGCGCTTCGCGCAGTCGGCGCGGGCATGACCGGGGCTGGAGTTTCGACCCTGGCCTGCGGCTCCGCCTTGGCTTGCGGCTCGGCCTTGACCCGTATTGCGCCCTTGGCCTGCGGCGCGGACGGGGCTGGTTCGGGTGCGGCTGCCGCGCCCGCCGCCATCTCCGCGCGGCTGAACCCGGTCTGCTCCAGGAAAGCCTGGATCCGGCGTTCCTCACTGTCGTAGCGCGCCAGGTTCTCCTCGAAAATACGCATGCGCTCCTCGTGGTCGCGGGTCAGACGGTCGAACTCCTCCGGCCCGTACTCGCCCAGCAGGTGGCGCAGACGAATCTCCTCGATGTTGTCGGAATAGGTCTTGCGCAAAAGCTGGAGCTGGCTGGAAAACAGGCGCAGCTCCGAGAGCTTTATCTCGTACTCGCAGAGGTTGAGCGCCAGCTCGCTGTCCACGGTGTCGAGGTAGGACTTGTATTCCTGGCTCAGCTTGTGCAGCACGAACGGGCTGATCCGGGCGCGGTTCTCCTCCAGGAAAGCCAGGCGTTTGCGCAGGCTGGCCTTGAGTTCGAGCAGTTCGCCCAGGCTCTTGCCCATGAACCGGAACCCCGGTGTCAGGCGGCTGTCCCCGGCGATGCTGTTCTTTTCAGTCCCGTCCGGCATCTCTATCGACCTCAGTTCTTGGCAATCTGGCCCAGCACACCCTCGATCCGCTCCACGTTGGCGCGGTAGCTGCGGGCCTTGCCACGGTAGTATTCCACTTTCTCTTTCTTTTCGCGCCCGATCTGCTCCAGGTCCTCGCCGCTGTACTCACCCAGGGCGCTGCGCACCTTGAGCTCATCCAGCGAGCGCTCACCCAGCTCGATCCCGCGCTCCAGCAGACCGATCAGCTCTCGGTAGCTGGACAGAGTGGTCTCGAGCAGACGGGCCTGGCGCGTGATCTCACTGCTCAGGTATTCCAGGCGCGTGCGGTAATCGGCGCTCACCCGACGCACCACCTCCGGCTCCATCGCCTTGCCCCGCAGGTCGATCTGGCGCAGGCGCTCCTCGAGACGGGTGCGCTCCTCCAGCAGGGGCACCAGCTTGTCGCCCCCGGGCTCGCTCTCTCCGCGGTTCTGTCCGGGATAGGAAATCATCCCCCACCACTTTCGCAAATACGGTCAGACTGCCAACGATCCAGCGGCTGCGCGTTGTTTCGAGCCGCTGAATCTCCATTTGTGCGACAATCTATCATAGCACACGTTTAAAACAAGTGTCAAGGCTTTCGGGCCCTGCAGGGTGTGATGTTTTAATATTTCGTGTTATCGTTGCATTTTTACAGAGATATTTACATAAGTCATTATATATATTCAAATAAGCAAATAAATATTTTGTTGACAGTCCGGTGCGCGTTCAATAGATTGTTAATTCCGAATCAAGTCACCTCGCAAGCGGGCTGTTCCAGCTTGCTCTCTGCAAACGAACGCCGCCTGATACATCAAATCACCCCCCCAGGCCCGTTCGATTTAAAAGCGCCGGTTTGTGATTTTATTCACATGACCCATACCATAAGCGTGAGACTTTTCACATGACATGTTCCGACAACGCCTAACCCTAACCTCGCAAGCAGACCAACCGGGAGGGAGAGTATGCAGGACCTGGACCCCAAAGTACTGGCCGGCGAGATAAAGGCGATCGCCGAGACCGAGGACAACAAGCGGACGCGCCTGATCAACGTGGTGCGCAAAGTGCAGTCCGCCTACGGCCGGGTCTCGGAACAGATGATCGACATGATCGCCCAGACGCTCGAAATCTCGCGGATTGAAGTGGAAGGCGTGGTGTCATTCTACCATTTCCTGAGCGAAAAAAGCACCGGACGCGTGCCGATCTACCTGAACAACAGCGCGGTCTCGGAAATGATGGGTTTCGAGGAGGTGAAGAAGGCGTTCGAGGAATCGGCCGGGATCGCTTTCGGCCAGGTGACCGCGGACGGCCTGATCTCGCTGAGCGAGACCTCCTGTATCGGGATGAGCGACCAGGAACCGGCCGCCCTGATCGCCGGCAAGCCCTTTGTCAACCTGAACGCCGCCAAGGCCCGCAAGATCGTGGCCGGGATCAAGGCCGGCAAGAGCGTGCAGGCGCTGGTGGACGAGATGGGCCTGGGCGACGGGAACAACGCCCACCCGCTGATCCGCTCCATGGTGAACAACAACCTGCGCAAAAAAGGCCCGGTCCTGTTCGGCGCCATGGCCAAGGGCGCGGCCCTGCGCAAAGCGGTCGCCATGACCCCGCAGGAGGTGATCGAGCAGGTCAAGGCCGCCAAGCTGCGCGGCCGCGGCGGCGCCGGGTTCCCCACCGGCATGAAATGGGAATTCTGCTCGCGCTCCAAGGGCTCGCGCCGCTACGTGTTCTGCAATGCGGACGAGGGTGAGCCCGGCACGTTCACCGACCGGGTGCTCCTGACCGAGAACCCCGATCTGGTGTTCGAGGGCATGACCCTGGCCGGCTACGCCATCGGCTCGCCCAAGGGCATCCTCTACCTGCGCCAAGAATATCAGTACTTGCAGCCTTTCCTGGAGGACGTGCTCGCGCAGCGCCGCAAAGAGGGTCTGCTGGGCAAGGACGTGGCCGGAAAGGCCGGGTTCGATTTCGAGATCCGTATCCAGATCGGAGCCGGGGCCTACATCTGCGGCGAGGAATCCGCCCTGATCAACTCCACCGAGGGCAAGCGCGGCGAACCCCGCGACCGGCCGCCGTTCCCGGTCCAGGAGGGCTACAAGGGCCAGCCGACCCTGGTCAACAATGTGGAGACCCTGGCCGCCTGCGCCCGGATTGTCGAGATGGGGCCGCAGTGGTTCATAGACCAGGGGACGAACGTTTCCTCCGGCACCAAGCTGCTCTCGATATCGGGCGACTGCAAGCGCCCGGGCGTGTACGAGTTGCCCATGGGCATCACGATCCGCATGATCCTCTCGATCGTGGGCGCCGATGACGCGCTGGCCGTGCAGGTAGGCGGACCCAGCGGCTCCTGTATCGGGGACAAGGATTTCGACCGCAAGATATGTTTCGACGACATGCCCACCGGCGGCGCGCTGATGATCATCGGCCCGCAGCGTGACCTGCTGAAGGTGGTCCACAATTTCATGCGCTTCTTCGTCGAGGAGTCCTGCGGCTGGTGCGTGCCCTGCCGGGTGGGCAACCAGATGCTGGAGTCCAAGCTGCGCAAGATTTTCGAGGGCCACGGCACGCGCAAGGACCTGGACGACCTGGCCGACTGGGGCAGGATAATCAAGAGCGCCAGCCGTTGCGGACTGGGCCAGACCTCGCCCAACCCGATCCTGACCACCCTGACCAATTTCCGCAGCCGCTATGAGGAGTTGATCAAGGAAGACGAATATCTGACCGGCTTCGACCTGGAAGCCGCCGTAGCCGACGCCTGCGACGCCACCGGCCGAACCCTTAACCTGGCGTAGAGGAGAACATGAGCGATAAACTGGGATTCACCATAGACGGCAAAGAGTGCGAGGCCGACAAGGGCCGCTCGATCCTCGAGGCGGCCGCGGACAACGGGGTCTACATCCCCCACCTCTGCTTCATGAAAAAGCTGCGTCCGGTCGGGAGCTGCCGGGTCTGCACGATCAAGGCCAACGGCCGCAACGCCGCCGCCTGCACCACCCCCCTGGCCGATGGCATGGTGATCGAGAACAACACCGACGAGCTGAACGACCTGCGCCGGGCGATCATCGAGATGCTTTTCGCCGAGGGCAACCATTTCTGCCCCTCCTGCGAGCGCAGCGGCTCCTGTGAGCTTCAGGCCCTGGCCTACCGCCTGAACATCATGGCCCCGCGTTTCCCCTACATGTTCCCGCTGCGTAAGCTGGACGCCACGCACAAGTCGATATTCATCGACGGGAACCGCTGCATCCAGTGCGGACGCTGCGTGCGCGCGGCCAGCGAGCTGGACGGCAAGGAAATCCTGGGCTTCATCGGCCGTGGTGGCAAGGTGCGGGTCAAGGCCAGCAGCACCAGGGGCCTGGCCGGCGTGGACATCTCGCCGAACGACGAGTGTGTCAAGGCCTGCCCGGTCGGGTCGATCATCGTCAAGGAAACCGCCTACCGCGTTCCCATCGGCCAGCGCCAGTACGACGCCACGCCGATCGGAGCGGATGTCGAGTCCGGCAAGGCCTGAGGCCCGCCGGCACAGTCATCGGGAGAACAAGGAACCGGACCATAGAACGAGGGAACAATGCCTAAACCCAAAATCGCCACATGTTCGCTTGCCGGCTGCTTCGGCTGCCACATGTCGGTGCTCGACATCGATGAGCGCATCCTCAAGCTCGCCGAGCTGGTCGAGTTCGACAAAAGCCCGATCAACGACATCAAGAATTTCACCGGCGAATGCCTTGTCGGACTGATCGAGGGCGGTTGCTGCAACTCCGAGAACGTGGAAGTGCTGCGTTCTTTCCGCAAGAACTGCAAGATTCTTATCTCGGTGGGAGAGTGTGCAATCATGGGCGGCCTGCCCTCGATGCGCAACGGCATCCCGCTCAAGGAATGCCTGGACGAGGCCTACCTGAACGGCCCCAGCGTGGTGGACGGGCAGATACCGAACGACCCCGAGCTGCCGCTGATCCTGGACCGGGTCTACCCCTGCCACGAGGTGGTCAAGATCGACTACTTCCTGCCGGGCTGCCCGCCCCGGGCCGACCTGATCTGGAACGCCCTGGTCGCTCTGCTGACCGGCCAGCCGGCCGACCTGCCCTACGAGGTTATCAAGTACGACTGATTACTTGGGAGACGGATAGATGAGTACGACCTCCATGCACAGCGAAAAGATGATGAAGAAAGTGACGATCCACCCCGTGACCCGGGTCGAGGGGCACGGCAAGGTGACGATCGCCATCGACGAGGACGGGCATGTCGAGCGCACCCGGCTGCATATCGTGGAGTTCCGTGGCTTCGAGCGTTTCGTGCAGGGACGCCCGTATTGGGAGGCCCCGGTGGTGGTGCAGCGCCTGTGCGGCATCTGCCCGGTGAGCCACCATCTGGCCGCGGCCAAGGCCTGTGACGTGATCGTGGGCGTGGGTCCGGACGGCCTGAGCCCCACGGCCGAGAAAATGCGCCGTCTGATGCACTACGGCCAGATGCTGCAGAGCCACGCCCTGCATTTCTACCACCTCTGCTCGCCCGACCTGCTGTTCGGTTTCGACAGCGACGTGACCAAGCGCAGTGTGCTGGCCGTGGCCGCCGAGTATCCCGAGCTGGCCGTGCGGGGAGTCCTGCTGCGCAAGTATGGCCAGGAGCTGATCCAGGCCACCGCAGGCAAGAAAATCCACGGCACAGGCGCGATCCCCGGCGGGATCAACAAGCACCTGACCGTAACCGAGCGTGACCATTTCCTCAAGGACATCGACCAGATGATCGCCTGGTCGGTGGCCTCGGTCGAGCTGGTCAAGAAAGTCCATTCCAAGAACCCGGCTTTCTTCGACAGCTTCGGCTCCTTCCCCTCCAACCACCTGAGCCTGGTCCGCAAGGACGGGGCGCTGGACTTCTACCACGGCAACATCGTGGCCGTGGACAAGGACGGGAACAAGATCCTCGACCAGGTGGATTATGCGAACTACCTCGACTACATCGGTGAGGCGGTCCGCTCCTGGAGCTACATGAAATTCCCGTTCATCAAGAGCCTGGGCAAGGCCAACGGCTGGTACCGCGTGGGACCGCTGGCCCGGCTCAACACCTGCGATTTCATCCCCAGCGAGCTGGCGCAGAAAGAGTTCGAAATCTTCCGCGCCTACACCGGCGGCAAGCCCAACAATTTCAGCCTGCACTACCACTGGGCCCGCATGATCGAGATGCTGCACAGCGCCGAGGTGATCAAGTCGCTGCTGAACGACCCGGACCTGATGGCCGGCGAACTGGTGCGCACGGGTAAGAAAGTGAACGAGGGTGTGGGCCTGATCGAGGCGCCGCGCGGCACCCTGTTCCACCATTACCGGATCAACGAGCAGGACCAGATCACCATGTGCAACCTGATCGTCTCCACCACCAACAACAACGACCCGATGAACAAGGCGGTCGAGGTGACGGCGAAGCAGTTCCTGGAAGGGCGCGAGGTGACCGAGGGCCTGCTGAACCACATCGAGGTGGCGATCCGGGCCTATGACCCGTGCCTGAGCTGCGCCACGCACGCCCTGGGCCAGATGGCGCTGGACGTGGAGCTGGTGGATGCGGCGGGCCGCAGGATCAGCCGTCTGACCCGTGGGGTCTGAGGCCGCTGTGAAAATGCTCCTTATCGGATACGGCAACCCGGGCCGCAGCGATGACGGCCTGGGGCCGCAACTGGCCGAGGCGGTGAGCGAATGGGGTCTGGAGGGCCTGGAAACGCTCTGGGACTACCAGCTCAACATCGAGCACGCGGCCGACCTGGCCGGGGCGGACCTGGCGCTGTTCGTGGACGCAGCCCTGGAGGCCCCGGAGCCGTTCGGGTTGAGCCGGCTCGCGCCCTCGGACGCCGCTCATTTCTCGACCCACGCGATGCCACCGGCCGCGGTGCTCGAAACCTGCCGCGCGGTCTACGGCCGCACGCCCCCGTCGTTCCTGCTGGCCCTGCGGGGCGACAGTTTCGAGATGGGCGAGGGCCTGAGCCAGGCGGCCGAACGCAGGCTGGAGGCGGCTCTGAGTTTCCTGCGCGGGGTGCTGCAACACCCCGAACCGCGGGCCGAGCTGGAAAAACGCGCCGGCGGTTGAACCGGCGCACCCGCTGAAAGAGCGCTTTTTAAGCCCTGGCTCTGTACGGGACATTATATTGCACCCGGTATGGAAACTGGCTTTTGCAGTCCGCCGAATGATTGCAATTTCATATTCAGGAGATAATTTTAATCAGGAGACTCAGCGATGGCTGAAGCGATCAACAAGACCATCCTGGTGATCGACGACGACAGGGACATCCTCGAGGCGATGAAGATCATGCTCGAGACCGAGGGGTTCACGGTCGAGACTGCGATCGACGGTCAGCAGGGACTGGAAAAGGCCAAGAGCGTCAACCCCGACCTGATTCTGGCGGACATGATGATGGAAACCGTGGACGCCGGGGCGAAAGTGGCCACCCGGATCAAGGAGGCCGGCTGCAAGGCCCCGGTGATCCTGCTCAGCTCCATCGGCGACACCACCAGCTACAACCTGGACATAAGCGGGCTGGGGTTCGAGGGCGCGCTTCAGAAACCGGTTATCCCCTCGGTGCTGATCTCGTTGATAAAAAGGAAACTGAACCTGAAATAGCGCGCACCGTCGCCGCGAGAATCGAAGCCGGGCCGGCTGCCCTGCCACGTGGGGCTTGACCGGCCCGGCCGCTCCGTGACGGTCAAGCCGAACGGGAACGATGCCATCCGAGCCGCGGAAAAGACGCAAGGGTATCAGTCATTTCGTGCTGACCTTCGAGGATGAGCTGGTCGACCGGATCGGCTGGCTGATCCGGGTGCGCTGGTTGGCCGGCCTGGGGGTCAGCAGCACTATCCTCGTGTCCACCTCCGTGTTCCCCCTGCTGGTAAACCGCGACCTGCTGCTCGTCCTTTCCTCCTCCATTTTCCTGGTCAATGCAGTCTACCTGCTCTATTTCCGCTGGCTGCAGCGCCGCCGCGACCTTCCCGGCTGGCACAGAATGGTTTCGCGCCTGGCCAACGTGCAGATCTCGTTCGACCTTCTGCTGCTCAACGTGCTGATCTATTTTTCGGGCGGGGTGGAAAACCCGTTCTGCTTCTATTTCATCTTCCACATCATCATCGCCAGCATCCTGCTCTCCACGTTGGCCAGCTACCTCCAGGCCAGCCTGGCCGTGGGGGTGTTCAACCTGATCCTCGCCTCCGAGTACCTGCGCCTGATCCCGCACCACCGTCTGTTCCCGTTCTTCGACCCTGGCATCTACGACAACCCGCTCTACCTGCTGGGCAGCGCGGCGGTGTTCAGCACCACGCTGTTCATCTCGGTCTACATGGCCACCTCGATCACGCGGCGGCTGCGTTCGCGCGAGCAGGAGCTGTTCCGGGTGAAAGATTCGCTGGAGCTGGCCAACGAGCAGCTGCAGGAGGTCCACGAGTACCGCACGCGCTTCATCCTGCGGGTGGAGCACGAGCTCAAGGCGCCCCTGGCGGCGATCCACAGCCTGATCACCGTGATCCTCACCTCGTTCGAGGCCGGGCTGGAGCCTCGGGTGAAGGACCTTCTGCGCCGCTCCGAGCGGCGCGTGATGAACCTTCTGGAGATGATCCGCGAGCTGCTGGAGCTCTCCCGCATGAAAATGGCGGCCCACCGTTTCAACCGTCAGCGCCTGAACCCCACCGCCCTGATCGAGCGCCAGCTTGAGCTGGTGCGGCCCCAGGCCGAGGCGCGCGCTCTGGCCCTGGAGGTGGAGCTTGCGCCCGCTCTGCCCGAAATCAGTGTCGATCCGGAGGCCCTGGGCCAGGTGTTGATCAACCTGCTGAGCAACGCGGTCAAGTACACGGAGCAGGGGCGGGTGCGTCTGCGCGCCGCGGTGGAGAACGACATGCTGGTGCTGGCGGTGATCGACACTGGGATCGGGCTGAACGAGGAGGAGAAGGGACAGGTGTTCGAGGAGTTCTTCCGGGGCAGCCGGGCCAAGGGCCTGGGCGAGGGCACCGGGCTGGGCCTGGCGATAGTCAAGGAGATCGTGGAGGCGCACGGCGGCACGATCACGGTGGAGAGCGAGGCCGGGGTGGGAAGCACCTTCACGGTAAGGTTGCCGCTGGAGCAGTGATCCATGCCAGAATGTACCGCGGAACCGGCTTTCGTAGTGGCAGGCCACTGTGCCTGCCATTTTCGTTTCGGGCGGCCACAGGGGGCCGCCCCTACGGCAACCCATCACGGCTTCGAGCCGAACCTGGAGTTCCGCTTACCCCCCCTCACTCCATCAGCCAGATCATCCCCAGCGGCACGAGGAAGAACACCACCAGGATGTAGACTATGGCGATAATGCGGTTGCGCGCGGCGAACATGGCAATCCACTCGGCCAGGCGGATCGGCACGAACGGCATCCACCAGAACACCAGCGTGCCGGACACGTTGAACATCAGGTGGGCCAGCGCCACGCTCACCGCCGCCGGGCTGCCCGTGGCCACCGCGGCCAGCATCGCCGTGATGGTGGTGCCGATATTCGCCCCCAGGGTGTAGGGGAAAATCCGGTCGATCGAGAGCATCCCGGCCCCGGCCAGCGGCACCACCAGGCTGGTGGTCACCGAGCTCGACTGCACCAGGGCGGTGAACAGCATCCCGAACAGGAACCCGTGGTACTTGGTCCGGAAAATAGCCTTCTCGAAAACCACCTCGGCCCGCGACATGATGAGCAGCTTCATGTTCTTGACCATGTAGGTCAGCGACAAGAACAGCGCGGCCAGTGAAACCACCAGGATTACTATGCCGTGGCCGCCCATCAGGTCGGCCGCCCCGCGCGAGACCGGGTCGAGGACCATCTTGAGCGGGCTGGCGAACTGCATCCCGCCGCTGGAATCGAACAGGCTGGACAAAAACAGGGCCACCCTTTCCAGGTACTGGAAATAGTACTGCAGGGGCAGGAAAATCAGCACCGAAAGCATGTTGAACATGTCGTGGATCACGCTGGAGGCGTAGGCGCGGCGGAAATCCTCGCGGTGCGAGATGTGGCCCAGCGAGACGATCAGGTTGGTCACCGTGGTGCCGATATTGGCGCCCATGATGATCGGGATGGCGTTGTGCAGGGTGAGCGCACCGCTCGCCACCAGCCCGACCACGATCGAGGTGGTGCTGGAGGAACTCTGCACGATGGCCGTGGATAGCAGCCCGATGAAAAGCCCCAGCACCGGGTTGGTGGTGCTTCGGATCAGGCCCTCGGAAAAGCCCTTGCCCAGGTGACTGAAACCCAGGCCCATTGTCTGGATACTGAGCAGGAACAGGTACAGGAAGAGCATGAATAGCGCGGCGGCCAGCATTTTCCTGGCTATGCCCGGCTGGGTGGTGTCCGATTTCATAGAGTGTTTTTCTTCTTATATGGTTCAGGCGGAGACGCCTCCCTGGGGGCAGGGATAGACTCCAGTGGCACAAAAAGTTCCTTGAGATACTGTCTCAGCCCCGCGCGACATAACCCTGAAACGGGTCAGGCCTCGCCGGAGCGATTCTTTTTCTTGGATTTGAACCCGATCCGGTGGAACGGGTTGACCTCGGCCGAGGCGACGTTGAAAATGTGCCCCTCGATCCGGCGCAGATAGCGCAGGTAGAGGGCCAGCAGCACGGCCATCCCGGCCTCCAGCCCGGCGCCGTTCTCGTTGACCAGACGGGTGAGCATGGCGGTGTAGCTGGCGCTGATCGCCTTGTGTGTGTCGGCTATCCCTTTGGCCTTCTCCTCGTCCTCCTGGTCGATGATGTCTCGCAGGGTCATCAGACGTTCTCGGATCGATTGCTCGAAACGCCGCACATCCTGCTCGAATGGTCCGGGGTTGAACCGTCCGCGGTACTCGCTGGCCAGCACGGTGATGTCCTTGGTATGGTCGCCGATCCGCTCGACATCGATCACGATGCTGATAAGCACCAGGGCCGTGTCCAGGCCGCTCTGGCCGCTGAAAACCAGATGGGTCAGCACTTTCTTGCGCACCTGGCGCATCCGGCGGTTGATCTGCTGGTCGCGCTCGCGTATCTCCTCCAGCGTCACCCCGCTGTTGGTCCACAGCAGCCCGACCGAGTCATCGAACATCTTCAAGTCCTCGTCCAGCATGAGGATTACGGACTCTTTTGCCTGTACCAGCAGGTTTTCGTTCCTGAACCACTGCAGCAGTGATTTGAACATCTGGCCTACTCCAGGAGATAGATAAAGAACAATGGCAAGGCGAAGAACAGAACCAGGACGCAGATCACAGCCCGGTTCCGGTTACGTGCGGCTGTCGCGCGATTGGACACGGTAGTCCCGCGGGGGGCTTTCCCATCCGTTTCCTGAAAACCGAGCCAGTGCCTGGCCGCTTCCCGCAGACGCAATACTCAGGGCAATGCAACGCTCAAATCGCTTTCCCTCAAATCCTAACCCGGTTCGCCACCGAAATTTGAAAATTCCTGGCCGGAGGGACAGAAGCTCTCCTTTTTTTTGGCCTGAAATCGAAGCTCGAATTATATTTTAGCGTTTTGTTAGTTTTCTGCAAGTTTTTGATTAGCCACGGCAGGGGAGAGACGTCTTCCTGCTCACCGCCGGCACCGGCGAGAAAACCGCGCCGCCGCTGCCGCCAGAGAATATGACAGCGCCCGGCTGTCGCCCTTCGCTTGAGCGACAGATGGCATCCGTCTTTATCCTCTTGAGCCAATTACAGTTGTCCGTTATTGCTTTGTCCATCAGGAGAACGACATGAATTTCAACATTCTCGACCTGCTGTTGCCGAGGGAGATCAAGTTCTTCAAGTACATGAACGACCAGGTCGACCTCTTTTCCGAAGGCTGTACAGTTTTCAGGACTTTTTTGTCCAGACTCAAGCAGTTGAGCGATGAGGAGATTCACTCCGAGGTTTCGAAGATCAAGGACCTGGAATTGAAAGGCGACGCGATCGAGCGCATGATCATCGATCAACTCGACCGCACTTTCCTCACCCCGCTCGACCGGGAGGACATCCATTCCATCGCGGTCGGCCTCGACAATTCGCTCGACAGGATCAACAACCTGGCCCAGAAAATAGAAATCTTCCAGATCAAGGATGCGCCGCCCGCGGTGATGAACTTTGCCAATCTCATCGTGGACATGTCAATCGAAATGAAAAAGCTGATTTTCAACCTGGAAGGTAAAAAGGACATCACCATTATTGTCTCCAAAATCCACACCCTGGAGACCGAGGCCGATTTCCTCTTCCATACCGCTATGGCCGACCTTATCAACAGCAAGAACAACCTCGTCTATATGATCAAGTTCAAAGACCTTTACGAGAACCTCGAAGACTTAATCAATTCAATCGACCGCATCGCGAAACTGATCCGCGGCATTGTCGTGAAACGGGGCTGAAAGATGGTGGATCCGACGACTGCGGTGATCATAATCATCTCCTTTGCAATTATTTTTGATTTTATCAACGGTTTTCACGATTCCGCCAACGCCATCGCCACGGTGGTGGTCACGCGCACCCTGACACCGCTTCAGGCCGTGATACTGGCGGGCATCGCGAATTTTTCGGGCTATTTCTTTTACGGCACCGCGGTCGCCCAGACTGTCGGGAAAGGGATAATTGACATAACCCACGTCACCCTGCCCCTGATTTTCGCGGCCCTGATCGGCGCCATAGTCTGGAACATCCTGACCTGGCTCCTCGGCCTGCCCACATCGAGCAGCCACGCGCTTATCGGAGGGCTGGTCGGCAGCGGCATCGCCTCGGTCGGGCTGAAAATAGTCCATTTGCTGGGACTGCTGAAAGTGTTCCTATTTATTTTCGTGGCTCCCCTGCTGGGAATGATCGGAGCGGCGATATTCACCGTATTCATCATCTGGCTGTTCCGCAAGCGCCACCCCTCGACCGCGAACAAGCAATTCAAGCTTCTGCAGTTGGTATCGGCGTCGTTTTACTCGTTCGGCCACGGTACGAACGACGCGCAGAAAACGATGGGAGTAATCGCGCTGACGCTCTTTTCGGCGGGTATCACCGATTCTTTCGTGATAGAACACTGGGTGATAATCAGCTGCTACAGCGCCATCTCTCTCGGCACTTTTCTGGGAGGCTGGCGGATCGTGAAAACCATCGGCACGCGGATAACGAAGATCCGGGCGATGGAGGGGTTCTGCGCCGAAACCGCATCCGCGATCGTGCTGCTGGGGACAGCGCATATGGGGATTCCGGTGAGCACGACACATGTGATCTCGGGTTCGATAATGGGAGTGGGCAGCATCGAGCACGCCAGAAACGTCCGCTGGGGGATCGCCCGCAAAATCCTCTGGGCCTGGATTCTGACCATACCGGCCACCGCGCTCATCGCCGCACTGAGCTACTATATCGTTTCCTGCTTCATGTAATGGAAAAGGGGTGCGGACAGCCTGGTCCGCACCCCCTTACGCTCCCGATTGACTATCTCTCCCGGATTCAGTCCGTTCAATCCAGGCTGCGCAGCACGGCCCTCCGCAAAGCGGTCAGGCCGGCGCGGTCCAGGCCTGCGAAATTGACCTGCCCGGCATCATCCAGATACTGCTCGCGGGTGCCGCCGCCCAGGTCGAGGTAGCGGGACACGGCCAGGGCAGCCTGCTCACGGGTCCAGCCCCGGCTGCGGGCCAGCAGCTCCAGCAGCACGGTGTTCTCCACCCCCAGGCGGCAGGCCTTGAGCCGCAGGCTGGCCAGGGGCCCCTCGACCCCGAAACGCCGTCCGAGGTAGAATATGGCCGTGTTCTGGAATTGCCCGAAGTTCTTGTCATCGCCGATGGTCTGCCAGGGCAGAAGGCCCGAGCCGCCCGCGAGCCAGACCTTGAGCGGCCAGGCCGTGGCGGTGAGGTTGGTCTCATCCAGATTGTTGAACGCGCCGTAGTTGCGGGTCTTTTCGCCAAACTCGCGCTGACGGCGCAGCAGGAAGGCATTCTTCTCGTAGAACGCGCCGCTCACGTAGCTCACGCTGCGGATACCGTCCCACAACCCAAACTGGAGCTGCGGACGGCTTACATCCAGACGGAACACCATGTTCACGTCGTGGACCTCCCCCACCGCCTGCATGAACAAATTCCCGTAATAAGCGATGGCCTTGAAATCATCCCAGTGGTAGGGCTCATCCAGCAGCCACCACGAGATGCCGCTGCCGCCCAGATCGCCCATCTTGGGGTCTTTCCAGTAGTACTTGTTGTTCAGGTAAAGCTGGAACTCGGTGCCGGTCCAGCCTTTCTCGCGGAAATGCCGGGCGAATTGCCGCAGCGCCCCGGTCCACTCGGCGGCGTAGGCCGGGTCGAAACAGTCGGCCATCTCGGCCGGAGTGTCCAGGGCGCGCTCGTTGATTATCTCCGGATAGGTCGTATCCCGCGGGGTGAAACGGAAATGACGGTTGAGGCCGGAGGGCCAGTTCTCGAAAAACGGCAGGTACATCACCGGAACCGCGGCGCGGCGGTCCGTGCCATCGAACGCGCTGCCGTCAAGGTAGCGGCCCCAGCGATTGTCCCAGGCGGACCAGTCGCTCACCTGGATGTTCTCGCCCTCGCCCTCCACTTTCGGCGCGCCCACGGCCTTGATCGAGCCGTTCTGGCTGTAGGGCAGCTGGTTGATCGCGGCCAGGTGCTCGTGGGCCAGACGGTAGTATTTCTCCTCCATGGAATAGTACTCGTCCGACTCCGGGTCGAGGCCCCACTGCGCGGCCACCGGGCTGTATACATTCATCTCGGCGATAAAGGGCAGCACATCCGGCAGCACGGCCCGGTGCACGGTTATCTCAACCTCCAGCGAACGGGCCAGCAGCCCGCGCGCGCCCACCACCACGGCGGCCCGGTAGCGCCCGGGAGCGGCATCCCGCGGAATATAGTATTCCACCAGGAAAGCCTGGTTTCGCTGGCCGGGGATGCCGTTGGCCGTGTCGGGCAGGTTGAACTCGGCAGTCTGCGGGACTGCCACTTCGGGGAACCACTGGCCGCTGGCGCGGTCCCTGAGGCTCCAGAGGCGGAACACTTTTGCTGGAAAGCGCGAACGCACCCCGGCCGGGTTGTCGATCCAGTCGGCACGGAGGGAGAGGCCCTCCAGCGCGGCTTCCTCCGGCTCCACGAGCACCTGGAAAGCCGCAGTGCCCCCGCGCGGAGCGTCCAGGCTCACCGTGCCCCCGTTCGAGGCGGCCTCCCAGAGCGGCCCCGCGAACTTGTAGTCGTAGTCGCCGTCCCCGGCCAGGCCGTACAGGGCGGCGTTCTCCTCGAAAAGGCGTCCGGTCACCGGGTTTACTTTCTCATCCGGCCCGCAGGCCCAGACCCGTATCCGCCCGCCCAGGTCGGGGCGGCGCGGCGGGACAAGCGAAGGCCAGGCCAGGGCCGCGGAAGCCTCGCCCGAAGCCAGGACCCATGCGCTTGCCCGGCCGCTGCGGTCAACCGTGCGTACGGCCGCGTTGAGTGGCGCGCCGGGAGTGAGGTCGCTCAGGCGGACAGTGTCGCGCCCCTGGGCGGAAACGGGCGGCACCTGCCAGCGCGGCAGGCGCGCGGCGCTGTCGGCTGTGGCGGTATCGAGCGCGGAGGAGGAACAGAGCACCTCGTAGACAAACCCGCGGCTTTCGCCCTCGCCCTGCGGGGTAATCTCCACCAGGGCTGCGCCGCTCGTCACTCCGGCCTCCAGCGGCTCCGGGAGCACCCGCACTTCGGTGGGAGCCACGGGTGCGGCCTCCGGAGCTTTCTCCAGCTCGACCTCCAGGTACGGAGAGGTCTCGCCCGAGCCGCGGCTGTTGAACATCTTGCGGATGAAATTTCCATCCGGGGTGCGCAACTCGCCGCGGGCATCCACTATCACAATCCCGTAGGCCGCGCCAACGGCCAGGGCGTGGAGGAAATCATTCGGGACCTCCACGCTCTGCCAGCCGCCGGATTCCTGTTTCACCGTCAGCTCGCCCGAGCGCAAGCTGCCGCCCTCACCCATGATCACGTCCGTGAAATCGCTTCCCGGCCCGGCCCAGCGCACCGGACGGCCGCTCTGCGGGTCCTGCCGCACCCAGGCCGCGCAGCTCGCATCCGGCTGCGGCGCGGAGCCATCCCCCGCGCCCTCGATCCAGTCCGCGGCGATAGTCGAAAGCGCCACCGCATATAGAGGCGTGTCCCCGGCCTTGTGCAGCCAGAGACGCGCCTGGCTCACCCGCCGGCCGCGCAGGGCGGACATGTCGAAATCGATCAGGGCGGCATAATGCGCCCCCTCGGCCCAGAGCGGCTCCACCGCCCCGAAATTGAAAGTCGGCTCGCCCCGGTACATCCAGATCACCGTGTCGCGGCTGACCGGCAGTTTGAGCTTGGAGCCGCCGCAACCCGCGCTCAGGGCCAGGGCCAGCAGAAAGAGCGGAATTAGCCGAAGCTTGCCAGCGAAGTGTCGCATTGTTTCTCCCGGGTTGGAGGGATGGCCAGCGGGAAAGCGCGCCCGCCCGGGGCGCATAATGCTTTCTCCGCACCTAATTATATTGTTTTTAACCGTTTATGATACACTATGAGCTTTGACAAAACCAGGTGCCGCATGTAAATTTATGGGTTTGACCCGCAGAAGACGAGAATAAACTTGAACGGACGGCAAGATGGACACTCCTGAAGATAGAAACGACGGCTGGCTGGTGGTCAAGGGCGCCCGCGAGCACAACCTGCAGAACATCGACGTGCGTATCCCGCGGGGGCGGCTCACGGTGCTGACCGGCCTGTCCGGCAGCGGCAAAAGCTCGCTGGCGTTCGACACGATCTACGCCGAGGGCCAGCGCCGCTACGTCGAGAGCCTCTCGGCCTACGCCCGCCAATTCCTCGGCCTGATGGACAAGCCGGATGTGGATTTCATCGAGGGCCTGTCGCCCGCGATCTCAATCGAGCAGAAAAGCACCAGCCGCAACCCCCGCTCCACCGTGGGCACGATCACCGAAATCTACGACTACCTGCGCCTTCTGTTCGCCCGGGTCGGGGTGCAGCACTGCCACCAGTGCGGGCGGAAAATCGAGCGCCAGAGCGCGAGCCAGATCGTGGGGCTTCTGCTGGAGCAGAACCCGCCGGAGTCGCAGGTGACAATCCTCGCCCCCCTGGTGCGCGGGCGCAAGGGTGAGTACCGCGAAATATTCGAGCAGAGCCGCAAGAAAGGGTTCGTGCGGGTGCGGGTGGATGGAACCCTGTACAGGATCGAGGACGTGCCGTCCCTGGACAAGAACAAGAAGCACGACATCGAGGTGGTGGTCGACCGCCTGAAGCTGTCCGAGCCCGGCCGCAACCGTCTGGCCGACTCGGTGGAGACCGCGGCCTCACTGTCCGGCGGGCTGGTCAAGGCGATCCTCCCCGAGGGGCGCGAGGAGCTGTACAGCGAGGAGCTGGCCTGCCACGAGTGCGGGATCAGCTACGAGGAGCTGAGCCCCCGGATGTTCAGTTTCAACAGCCCCTACGGCGCCTGCGAGGCCTGCGGCGGGCTGGGCATCCGCATGGAGACCGACCCCGAGCTGATCGTGGGCGACCACCGCCTGTCGATCATGGAGGGGGTCATAAAGCCCTGGGGCGAGCCCTCCGGCTCGATCCTCACCTCGGTGCTGCCGGCCCTGGCCGCGCACTATGGGTTCAACCTCAAAGCCCCCTGGGGCGAGCTGCCCGAGAGCGCCCACCGGATTATCCTCTACGGCTCGGGCCTGGACGAGATCAAGGTCAAGTACAGCTCGGCCAAGTTCAAGGGCGAGTACACCAACCGTTTCGAGGGCGTGCTCCAGAGCCTCAACCGCCGCTACCACGAGACCACCAGCCCGGCGGTCAAGACCCAGATCGAGGAGTTCATGACCGCCCGCCCCTGCCCGTTCTGCCAGGGCAAGCGCCTCAAGCCCCAGCCCCTGGCGGTCAAGGTGGACCGCTGGACCATCGGCGAGGTGATCGGCACCCCCATCGGGCGTCTGCTGGGCGAATTCGACCAGCTCAAGCTGAACCGCCGTCAGAACGAGATCGCGCGCCAGGTTCTCAAAGAGGTGCGCGAGCGCCTGGCGTTCCTGGTGGACGTGGGCCTGGAATACCTGACACTGGAGCGCCAGAGCGAAACCCTCTCGGGCGGCGAGGCCCAGCGTATCCGTCTGGCCACCCAGATCGGCTCGCACCTGGTGGGCGTATTGTACATCCTGGATGAGCCGTCCATCGGCCTGCACCAGTGCGACAACCGCCGCCTGATCGAGACCCTGTTCCGCCTGCGCGACCAGGGCAACACGGTGATCGTGGTGGAGCACGACGAGGACACGATCCGCGCCGCCGACCATGTGATCGACCTGGGCCCCGGCGCGGGCAAGCATGGCGGGCTGATCGTGGCCCAGGGAGATTTGCAGGACATCCTGGACGAGAAGACCTCGCTGACCGGGGCGTTCATGCGCGGCGAGCGCTTTATCGGGGTGCCCCCGGCGCGGCGCAAGGGCAACGGGGCGAAAATAGAGGTGCGCGGGGCGCGGGCCAACAACCTGAAAGATATAGACGTGGTTTTCCCGCTGGGCACTTTCATCTGCGTGACCGGTGTGTCCGGCTCGGGCAAGAGCAGCCTGGTGGAGGATGTGCTGCACAGCCACCTGGCGCGCACGCTCTACGGCTCGCGGCTGGCCCTGGGCGAGGTGGACCGGATCCTGGGCCTGGAGCATATCGACAAGGTGATCGACGTGGACCAGGGGCCGATAGGCCGCACGCCGCGCTCCAACCCGGTCACCTACACCGGCGTGTTCGGCCCGATCCGCGAGGTGTTCTGCGAGCTGCCCGAGGCCAAGATACGCGGCTACCAGCCGGGGCGGTTCAGTTTCAACGTACGGGGCGGCCGCTGCGAGGCCTGCCAGGGCGATGGGCTGGTGAAGATCGAAATGCATTTCCTACCGGATGTTTATGTTGTATGCGAGCAGTGCCGGGGCAAGCGGTACAACCGCGAGACCCTGGAGGTGACCTACAAGGGCCGCTCGATTGCGGACGTGCTGGAGATGACAGTGGACGAGGCCCTGGAGTTCTTCCGTAACATCCCCTCGATCCAGACCAAGCTGGAAACCCTCAGCCAGGTGGGCCTGGGCTATATCCACCTGGGCCAGAGCGCAACCACTCTTTCCGGCGGCGAGGCCCAGCGGGTCAAGCTGGCCAGCGAGCTGAACAAGCGCAGCACCGGGCGGACAGTCTATATCCTTGACGAGCCGACCACCGGGCTGCACTTTCACGATGTCGAGCTGCTGCTGGGCGTGCTGCACCGCCTGGTGGACCTGGGCAATACGGTGATCGTGATCGAGCATAACCTTGAGGTTATCAAGACAGCCGATTACATTGTTGACCTGGGGCCGGGAGGCGGAGACGAGGGGGGCCGGGTGCTGGCCGCCTGCACTCCCGAGGAGCTGACCGCGGTGGAGCAGTCCAGGACTGGTCTTTTTCTCAAACCCCTGCTTGAGGCCGGCGCGGCGCGCCGGGCCGCCGTGAATTGAGCCATCAACCGAACCGCATGAGCAAGGACAGGACGATGCTGAAAAGAACCGTGATTCTGCTGATTCTTCTGGCCCTGGGCTTGGGCGCCTCCGGCTGCCGACTGAGCGTCAACCGCCTGAACAAGCGCCTCGATCGCTGGGAAAGCTTGCGCAACAAGGAAGGTGACACCGAACGCAAGGTGAAATTCGCCCGTGAGAGCCTGGCTTTCTTCCTCAACACCCTTGATTTCCAGCGCAGCAAGGAAACCCTGGTCAGCGAGGCCGAGCGTCTCCAGTACCACGAAAAAATGAGCGGCATGCAGGTGTTCCTGCTCGACTACCATGCCGGCCTGGCGATGCAGGCGGCCGAAGCCGGCGACTGGGCCACCGGCGACCTGGAATGGGCCCGCGCCGACAGCCTCAGCCGCGGCAACATCTCCACTTTGCCGCAGACCACCTACAAGATGGTCCTGCTGCAGGCCGGCTACGATGAGTACCTGCGGCAGATCTCCAGCCAGGGCGATATCTACAACCGCCTGGAATTCCGTTTCCCCGGCCTGATGGAAGGTTTCCGCAAAATGAGCCGTTTCCAGTACCTCAAGGCGGAAAAGCTGTTCGCCGAGACCGAGTGGGAGCAGGCCCTCAAGCATTACCTGCTGGTGTTCAAACGCGACCCGCAGGATTTCGCCCTGGCCGAGGAGCGCGTGCGTTTCCTGTCGGGCAAGAACACACGTCAGGTCTACGAAAGGCAGTTCCAGTGGGACCGCATCGTGGAAAGCTACGACGCGATGAGCATAGACCTGTTCGGAATTACCGAGGAACAGATCATGTCCGCCCAGACCGAGCTGGGCGCGGATAAATGGCAGGAAAAGCTGCCAGACATCTGGAAACAGATGGGCACGCAGTACAAGATGCAACCCGAGCAGGCCGCGGATGTCTATTTTATGATCAAGCATCTGCGCGAGGGGACTCTGCCGGCCTATATCAGCCTGTGGCGCTACGATGTCCTGCGCGGCAATCGGCCGGCGATGCTCGATATCAGCGAGCTGCGGGGTTGAGCCCGGCGCCCCGGTCAAGCGCTTTTCCGTTGTAAGAGCGGATGGAATTTGATAAAGTAATTCCGGATGCAGTCGAAATTATGAGAGAAAGCCCTGTCGCCGCTCCGGCAAAGACGCCTGTGAGTGCAAACCTGAAAAAAGGCCTGGAGGGAGAGGACACCGCCGCGCGCTACCTCGTGGCCTGCGGGTACAGCATACTCGGGCAACGCTGGAGGCACGGCCGCAAGGAGATCGACCTGGTGGCCGCGCGGGGGCCGCTGACCGTGTTTGTCGAGGTGAAACGCCGCCTGAACGACAAGTTCGGGCCGGTGCGCCTGACAGTGGACAGCCGCAAGCGCCGCAACCTGGCCGCCGCGGCCGAGGGTTGGCTGCATGAGCACGGCGGGGCCGGTCCGCAGAGTGTCTACAGGTTCGATGTCATACTGCTGCACCCGCCCGATGCCGAGGGCCGGGTCGAGCTGGAACATATCGAGGACGCGTTCCGTCCCTGACCGGCAAATGTAACTCCAACATGTCAAGGGGTTGCCCATGGATTACCTGGGAGTGGATGTCGGATTCGGCTATACGAAAGCCTACAACGGTGAGCGGTCGATAATCTTCAAATCCATCCTGGGCGATGCCGCCGATATCCAGTTCCAGTCCGGGTTCTCCGAGGGCGGCCTGTTGGAAAACCTGCATGTGACCGTGGACGGCAGGGATTACTACGTGGGAGACATGGCCGAAAAGCAGTCGAACGTCCGTGAGTTCACCCTCGACCAGAACACCCTGCTGACCAATTTCGCCAAGGTGATGGCCCTGACCGCCACCGCCTGTTTCAGCGGGGCCGCCGGCCGCGAGATCAGCCTGGTCACCGGGCTGCCCATCCGTTATTTCAAGCAGCAGCGCGCCCGCTATGTTCAGATGCTGGAGGGTGTGCACAACGTGACCCTGCACGCCCGGGAGGACGAGTTCCAGGAGAAGAGCCTCGACATCCGCCGCGTGAGGGTGCTGCCCCAGCCGTTCGGCTCGGTGTTCAACCTTCTGATGAACGACCACGGCCGGATCGTGGACCGGGACGTGGCGCGCCAGAAATTCGGTGTGATCGACATCGGGTTCCGCACCACCGACTACACCCTCACGGACCGCCTGCGCTACATCGAGCGCGGCAGCCGCACCACCGACACCGGCATCTCCAAGGCCTTCGCCCTGATCAGCCGGAAAATCCTGGAGCAGACCGGGGTGAGCGTGGAGCTGTTCCGCCTGTTCGACCCGGTGCGCAAGGGACAGATACGTATCCGCGGCAAGGAGATGTCGCTGGTGGAGCTGCGCGAGCAGGTGCTCCGTCAGCTCGCCACCGCCATCGTGAGCGACATGGAGCGGCTCTGGGCCGAGGACTGGGACCTGGAATTCATACTCCTGGCCGGAGGCGGCAGCACCGACCTGGCCCCGCTGCTCGAGGAGTTGATCGAGGGCCGCTGCAGGATGGTCTCCACGGACACCGACCAGCGCCTGGGCAACGTGATCGGCTATCTCAAGTACGCCAAATACATAGACCTGATGGAAAAACGGCGCGAGATGGGGCCGCAGGCCGACGCCGGGGACTCCATGTCGGATGACGCCGGGGCCTGAGCCCCGGGCTGTGATACGCGCCGAGGTTTATCCAGCCGCCAGATTCAACCTGTCCGGGACACCCTCCCGGTCACGGGAGAACCGTCACTTGCTCAGCAAAGTTTTTTCCGGGTCGATCCTCGGGATCGAGGCCTACCTGGTGGAGGTCGAGACCGACATCGCCCCGGGACTGCCCACTTACACCCTGGTCGGCCTGCCCGACAACGCTGTCCGGGAAAGCCGCGAGCGTGTCAGCTCAGCCCTCGCCAACACCGGTTTCAGGTTCCCACTGAAACGGGTGACGCTCAACCTCGCCCCCGCGGATGTGAAGAAAGAGGGGGCCTCGTTCGACCTGCCCATCGCCCTGGGCCTGCTGACTGCCAGCGGACAGATCGAGGCCGCCCGCCTGGCGGACCACCTGGTGCTGGGCGAGCTGAGCCTGGACGGGGCGGTCAAGCCCGTGCGGGGCGCCCTTCCCATGGCCGCCAGTTGCAGCCGTCTCGGCCTCAGGGGCATTGTCCTCCCGGCCGAGAACGCCCAGGAGGCGGCGGTGGTGGAGGGCCTGACCGTGATCGGCGTGCGCAGCCTGGGCGAGGCGGCCGAGTACCTGTCCGGCCAGCGGGACATCCCGCCCACCCGCGTGGACCGGGACAGTCTGTTCGAAAGCCACAGCCGCTACCCGGTGGATTTCGCCGAGGTCAAGGGCCAGGAGCACGCCAAGCGCGCCCTGGAGGTGGCCGCGGCCGGTGGGCATAACCTGATGCTGATCGGGCCACCGGGCTCGGGCAAGACCATGCTGACCCGACGGCTGGTGACGATCCTGCCCCGCATGAGCCTGGCCGAGGCGATCGAGACCACCCGCATCCACAGCGTGGCCGGCCTGACCGGGGCGTCGCAGTCGCTGGTGGCCACCCGCCCGTTCCGCGCCCCGCACCACACGATCTCGGACGCCGGGCTGATCGGCGGGGGGCGCATTCCCAAGCCGGGCGAGGTCAGCCTGGCGCACAACGGCGTGCTGTTCCTGGACGAGATGCCGGAGTTTCGGCGCAACGTGCTGGAGGTGCTGCGCCAGCCGCTGGAGGACGGCGAGGTCAACATCACCCGCTCGATGAGCTCGCTCACCTACCCGGCCCGCCTGATGCTGGTCTGCGCCATGAACCCCTGCCCCTGCGGTTACCGCACCGACCCCAACCACGCCTGCAAGTGCACCCCGGTGCAGGTGGAGCGCTACCTGGGCCATATCAGCGGGCCCCTGCTCGACCGGATCGATATCCACGTCGAGGTGCCGGCCGTGCCGTTCGAGCACCTGGCCGACAAGAAGCCGGGGGAGCCGAGCGAGGCGATCCGCGCCCGGGTCGAGCGCTGCCGCGAGCTGCAGAGGACGCGATACGAGAGCGACCACGGCGTGCACTGCAACGCCCACATGCGCCGCGCCCACCTGCGCCAGTTCTGCGAGCTGAGCCCTGAGTCCGAGGCCCTTCTGCGCCAGGCGATGAACCATTTCGGGCTGTCCGCCCGCGCCCACGACCGTATCCTCAAGGTCGCCCGCACCATCGCCGACCTGGAACGCAGTGAACGCCTCGACCCGGCCCACCTGGCCGAGGCGATCCAGTACCGCAGCCTCGACCGCAACCTGAGCCGATAGCCGCGAACCGGGCCTCCAGCCGGATACCACACAGCGAACGACCGGCCACATCGCCGCGGCCCGGGAGAACGATTATTAAAGCCGCACAGTCTTCACATGACCGCCGTTTACAGCGCCGTGAATTGCCTGCGGCTTTCTGTCCGGTTCAATCATTATCCAGCGCCTCGCGCACTTTGGTCGCCAGATCGATCAATGAAAAAGGCTTCTGGATAAACTTCACTCCCTCGTCCAACACACCTTTACTTGTGATTACATCGGCTGTGTAGCCGGACGCGAAAAGACACTTGGTATCAGGGTGGAGAAGCAACAGTTTCCTGGCCAGTTCCCTGCCGTTCATTTCCGGCATAATCACATCGGTCATCACCAGGTGGATTTTCCCGGCGTGTTCGCTGGCCAGGCGAAGAGCCTCTCCCGGAGTGCCTGCCACCAGAACAGTGTAACCCTGTCTCTCAAGCATCTCATTGATCATTCTCAACAAACCGGGATGATCCTCTACCAGCAGAATAGTCTCCTGGCCACGCAGGGATAGTAGTGCCGTCTCTTCTATCAATATCTGTACCGACAGACCATCATGGCGCGGAAGATAGATCTTGAAAGTCGTGCCATAACCGGTTTCGCTGTAGACATTGATAAAGCCTCTGTTCTGCTTGACCGCACCATAGACCATGGACAGCCCCAGCCCGGTTCCCTTGCCCATCTCCTTGGTCGTGAAAAACGGATCGAAGATTTTCGATAATATATCCTTCTCTATACCGGAGCCGTTATCGCTCACGACCAACATCACGTATTGGCCGGGCTCAAAACCCGTGTGCCTGGAACAGTATTCCGCGTCAAAAACTCTGTTGGCTGTCTCAATGGTGACTTTGCCCACATCGGTGATAGCGTCCCGGGCGTTGACACACAGGTTGGCCAGAATCTGGTCGATCTGGGACGGGTCTATCTTGACCGGCCAGAGGCCCTCACCGGGTCGCCAAACCAGTTCGATATCTTCTCCGATAAGCCGTTTCAGCATCTTGAGCACACCTTCCACGGTCTGATTCAGGTCCAGCACTCTGGGTGCTATCACCTGTTTGCGGGCATAGGCCAGCAGTTGCCGGTTCAGGTCGGCGGAACGCTGCGCGGCTTCCTGGATTTCCAGCAGATTGAAAAGGATCGGGTTGGCAGCGTCCATTTGCTCAAGCGCCAGCTCGGTATGACCAAGGATCACCCCAATCATGTTGTTGAAATCGTGGGCCACGCCGCCAGCCAGCCGCCCCACGGACTCCATCTTCTGTGCTTGGTTCAGCTTTGCCTGCAATTTTTCCCGCTCCGCCTCCGCTTGCTTTCTTTCGGTGATGTCCTGCACAATCCCGGCCATACGCTTGATCCCTGCAGTATCATAGTGCAGATACTCACCAGTCAACCAGAGCCAGCGCACCTCGCCATCCCTGCGGCGGAAACGGCACTCGTATTCCAAGTCGCCACAAGATTCAACGGCTTCGCGGAACCGCCGGTCCAGTTCGTCCCGATCCTTTGGGATAATGTGATCGAGAAACATCTCGTAAGTCCAAACCGGAAGCCTCGATTCATAGCCGAAAATGCGATCATGCTCCAAAGTGTGAAAAACCGTGTGATTCACAAGGTCGAAATACCACCCTCCGGTGTGGACCTTTTTAAGAGCGAATTCAAGCCTCTCCTCGCTTTCCCGTAGCGCCTGCTCATACTGTTTGCGCTCGGTGATGTCAAAGATATAGCCTTTTATTCCTGATATTTCCCCAGCCTCGTCGAACACTGCGACCAGATTCTCGATAACATTTATCTCTCTACCGTCTTTGCACTTAAGAACGGCTTCGAGGTTTTTGAGTTTTCCGTTTGCACCCAGTGCATCGACAATAATTCCCCATTCAGAAAGCCCGGAATACAGAACCGAGATTTTGCTTTTCTGGACACTGGATTTGTTTCCGTACCCAAGCATCCGCACAAAGGCAAGGTTGCAGTCGATGACGGCGCCATCCGGCGTAGCCAGGAAATTACCCGTCAAATCATCCTCGAACAGCCGGCGGTATTTCTCCTCGTTGGCTCGTAAGTCATGAAGATACCGGTTGTAAGTTTTTATGCCCAGCAACAGCCCCGATAATCCGAACAACCCAATCAGCAAATGAGCGCGAGCGGAAATCATCCGCTGTTTAGCCGCTACCGCCAAATAGGGCGCAAAGGGGATTGAGATGCTGATCCCGCCCCCGATATCACCCTTTTTATAGCCTTGAGCTGCATGGCACTTCAGGCAGGAGGTTTGTATTGTCAAAGGCCTCATCATGCGCAGGAAAGGCTTGCCGTCCATCATTTCCAGGGAACTGACTTCCTCCGAACCGGATTCCAGCACACACAGCGCCCGGTGTTCCCAGGCATCGGCCGCGTTCTGCGGCCGGATCGGGTCCAGGCTCGCGATATGGCCTTGCACACCGCACCGCTCCCGCACCAGTTCATGCACCTGGCGGACCAGGGATTCCGGATTCACCAGAGTCAGCCTCAGGCCGGATGTCGTCGTGACATCCCGGTCCGGAAGGCCGGAAAGGTAGGGATTGGGCGGCGTCTTCTCGGTGAGCGCAACATAAACGCCGCCTTGCAAGGCAGCCCAGACGTGACTGGCAAGGTCACTGTTACAGTCGGAGCGGGCTTCGGTCAGAGCGAGGGATTTCAGGCAGTTGACTGACTGCCTCCAGGTTATCAGGAACGAGAATATCAACATACCTGTCCACAACACCACCACCCCGACAAACAGCAGCCGCATCCGATCAGTCCGCATAGTCAATGTCGTCCTCTGAGATTCGATCGCATCGCCCGTTGGCATCTCGTTTTCTGGAGGACCCGACTCGTCCTCTGATTCCGCTCAAGTCGGCCATTTTTTGAACACCGGAATTACTCCGATCAGGACTTTCCCGATACAACTCGCGACCACTCGCCAGGCAACGGCTGATTTTTCAAGTCTTGGAAAGCTTTCTACGCTGTGCCCCCCGGAGCAGAGATGGAAACGGCTCGAGGCCGCACGATCATTCGGGTTGAAAACCGGTAACAAATCATAATTAGAACATGAAAACCGGCCCCATGACAAGGAATCATTATTCAGCCGAGTTATTCAGTTGTTTTCCCGGGCTGGATCCGGGCGATCCGCCTGCCGCCAGCCTGAAGGACCCGGGCCGGATCCGGCAGCGACAACCCGGAAAAACACGGAAGGGGAGAAACCACCTCCATGTGGTCCCTCCCCTGCAGGATCGGCCAGGATCAGAAGTCACTGAAATCCTTGTCTTCCAGCGGGATAAGACTGGACGGCGCAGCCTTGCCGTGCCCGTTCGAGGGTTTCTCCTTCATCTTTCTCACCTCGACCTTGCTCCCATTGGACTTGGAGGCGACAGCCGCCAGACGGTTGATCTTGACTTTTCCGTTGGACGGACGGGCCACGTGTGCCGGCGATGGCTTCAGTACGCCGGCGTTTTTCACCTCCGGGGCCGAGGCGGCCGAACGCACCTGTGCTTTTGCGTTGCTGACGCTGAGCTGGAATTCTCCGACCATGTTCTGGAGCTCCTCGGCCTGGCTGTTCAGCTCCTCGGCCGCGCTGGCCGACTCCTCCGAGTTGGAGGCGTTCTGCTGCGTCACCTTGTCCATCTGGGCCACGGCGTTGTTCACCTGGTCGATACCCTGGGCCTGTTCCCTGGCCGCGGCGGCGATTTCGTTTACCAGGTCGCTCACCTTCGAGATTCCTTCCGTGATCTCGTTCAGGATCATCACGACCTCATCGGTGATCTCCACTCCGCCCTCGGCGTTCTTGACCGCCTCCTCGATCATGCTTGCCGTGTCCTTGGCCGCGGCGGCGCTGCGCTGGGCCAGGTTGCGCACTTCCTCGGCCACCACGGCGAAGCCTTTGCCCGCCTCGCCGGCGCGGGCCGCCTCCACCGCGGCGTTCAGGGCCAGGAGGTTGGTCTGGAACGCGATCTCGTCGATGGTCTTCACGATCTTGGCCGTCTGATCGCTGGAGGTCTTGATCCGGTTGATCGCATCGGTCATGCGGTTCATGGCTTCGGCGCCCTTGGTCGCCGAGTCGCGGGAAGTCCCGGCCAGGTTTTTAGCCTGGTTGGCGTTGTCGGCGTTCTGGCGGGTCATGGAGGCCATTTCCTCCAGGCTGGAGGAAACCTCCTCCAGGGCGCTGGCCTGTTCGTTGGCGCCCTCGGCCAGGCTCTGGCTGCCGCTGGAGATCTGTTCGCTGGCCGAGGAGACCTGCTCCACCGCCTCGGAGACCTGGGTCAGGGCCTCATCCAGCGCTGTGATCGTAGTATTGATGTTGTCCTTGAGCTCGCCCAGCTTGCCTTTGTACTCCCCGGTCATCGTGTTGGTCAGGTCCTTACCGGAGGCGGCCTTCAGCACCGGTGAGGCCTCTTCCAGGAACTTGGCGTTCTCGGCGGCCTCCTCCATGGACTTGTTGATTCGGTCATTCTTATCTCGCAGGCTGGTCAGCATCCGCTGCAGAGCGTGCCCCAGCGTGTCTTTTTCCGAAGCGATCTCCACCGTAATATTCAGATTGTCCTTCGAAATCTCATCCGCCGCCTGGACCTTCGATTTCTGGGCCTTGATCATGTCGCGGAAAGCGTCGGCCAGTGTCCCGATCTCGTCTTTCTGGACTATGCCGACCTGTTGTTCGAGGTCCCCCTTGGCAATCTCCTTCGCTACCTTGGTCACCTGTCTCACCGGCTTGACAATAGCGCCCGTGATGATATAGGCCACCCCGATTCCCAGAAGGGTCGCCAGCCCGAGGATAAACAAGATCAGCTTGAAACTGGAGGCGTACAGAATGTCCGTAGCCGTAACAGTGGAATCCACCAGTTCCTGCTGGAGATTGAGGAACATGGTCATATCTTCGTCCATTTTATTGATAATGGGTCGGAATTCTTTGACCTGAACACTCTGGGCTTCGGCCTGATTGCCGGCTTTTGAAAGCTCGACTATTTTATCGCGAATCGGGATCGCGCTGTTGAATTCCTCCCTCAGAGTTTGCAAATATTCCTTGCCTTTATCCGTGAGTTTCATCTCTCCCAGGTTATCCAACTGCTTGAGCACTTCCTTCCTGAACTCCATCATCTTGGCTTCATGGGCTGCCATTCCCTCCTGATCAGTGGTGATGATATGATTTATCATGGCTCTGTTCCAACTGATCAGGGCGATGTTGGCGTTGGCCACAGTGGTTGCGGGTTGGAACTGGTTGTTGTTGAGATCGGTTATTGCTTTGTTCAGAGCGCTCATGCTTTCGATCCCTCTCCAACCCACGACCGCGGAGAGGATGAGGACAACGGCAAAGCCGACGGCGAGTTTCAGAGCAAGACGCATGTTCTTGAACATTTCCCGTTCCCCGTTCAAAGTGTAAATGCCCGAGTGAATCATAACTCACGCGAATATGACCTTTTTTTCCTCACCGGATATCACCTGGTCGATATCGAGAAGCAGAATGACCTTTTCCCGGGTCTTGCCGATCCCCAGAACGAAGTCCGTCTTCACATCCGCCCCGAACTCCGGGGCGTTCTCGATCTGATCTTCCTGGATGTTGAGCACTTCCGAGACACCGTCCACCAGGGCCCCCATCAGTATCGCCCTGCCCTCCGACCGGGTTTCGACTACGATGATGCAGGTCTTTTCATCGTCCTCCACGTGTGGCATGTTGAACTTGTCCCGCAGGCCCATCACGGGGATCACCTTTCCCCGGAGGTTGATCACCCCCCGGATGTAATCGGGCGTCCGCGGCATTTGCGTGATATCCATCAGGCCGATGATCTCCTTGACTTTCAGAATCTGCAGGCCGTACTCCTCGCCACCCAGGCGGAAAGTCAGGTACTTGCCGGACAGGTGGGTCTGTTCTGCAAGTGACTGCCCCGCACGGGAGAGAGAGGATTCGATATTGCTTTCCGACATACTGCCTCCTTGGGTTGTTGTTAAATTCCTGGCCGGGTTCGATCGCTCAACCGTCTCTCCGAAAGCTCCATTTTCCCTCATCCGATGCTCCGTTCTCGATCCTTCCCTGGTCCGCCGCTCCTTCTCGAACCCGGCCATACGATCAGTGGTGCAGTATCTTTCGCAATACAGCCGTCACTTCGCTGAAATCGTCATCCGCGTATCCGATGTAGCGGGGGCACAGTTTCAGTCCGCGCGAGAGGATTTCGCGTCCGGGCCGCGGAAGAATCAGGACCAGCTTGAAATCCATCAGCCTGCCCGCGTGTGCGACAAAAAAGGAAAGGTCCGCTTCGTTCTCCGCGTACAGCAGGACACAGAGCCTTTCCTGCAGCGGTTCGCTCAGCCTGCCGAGCAGCTCCGCGCGGCTTTTCAAGATCTCAACCCCCCTGCCCGGCAGGGCCTCCTCGACCGCCTGGCTCAGACGTTGGCCTGTTCTGGATATTCCTGGTATAAATGCGATCAGTTTCACTTTCCGGTCTTTCTGGTCGAGATTGGTCTTCGCCGAGGCAGGTTCTCCTTAGGCAACCGGCGTACCAGAAATTTTACGATAAGGCATCAGATTGATTGACAACGAGTTATCCACTGGAGAGTGAAAACAATAGGGAGTTTAAAGCAGGTATATGCTCCGGCCGGACCGGAGTACTCCGGTCGGACCGGAGTCTTTCGGATGAAAGCAGAGGACAGTCGCGGCAGGAGAGTAGCCGTGCAGAAAAGACAAAATCAGGATGGTGTCTTTCGAATTCTTACCGCATAATCCCCCGTGCCCCCTGGACAGAAGGCCGCCGCTGTCCGGGGGAGGGCCGGCTAAAGCTTAAGCCCGTGCTGATTCAGGACCGAATACAGGTGGGATTGCGACAGCCCGGAAATGCGGCAGGCATCTTTCACCCGCCCCCCGGAAAGGCGGATAAGGTCTTGCAGATATTTGAGTTCAGCATCATTTCTGGCTTTTTTGTGAAACTCGACCCACTCCGGGAGCTGCTCCGAAAAAACGATGAGAGCGCTGTTGTTTTCTTTCAGGGAACCGAGGCCGGACAGGCTCTCCTTTACGGATTTGAGCCGTATCTCCATCGGAAGATGCACCCGGTGGAGCACGCATTCTCCATGCGCCGAAACAACAGCCTTCTCAACAGCATTTATCAATTCCCTGACATTCCCGGGCCATTCGTAATGGATCATGGCTTCGAGAAACTCCGGCGAAATTCCTTTCATCTCTATCTTCATCTTTTCACACGTTTTTGAGACGTACCCAAGCATCAACTCTTTTATATCCTTGGGCCTGTTTCTTAAAGGCGGTATCTCGATGTTCAAGGTCTTGAGACGATAGTAAAGGTCTCTCCGGAACTGGCCCTGCTCGACCTCCGATTCCAGATTCCGGTTGGTGGCGGCGATAAGCCTGAAATCGCTGCTCACCTCCTGGCCGCTTCCGAGCGGCCGGAACCGCCGTTCCTGAATAACCCGCAGGAAACTTTTTTGCAAGTCGAGGTGCATCTCACCGACCTCGTCCAAAAACAGAGTCCCTCCGTTGGCTTGACGGATCAGGCCCTCCCGGTCCTGATCGGCCCCGGTGAACGCCCCCTTGCGATGCCCGAACAAAAGGCTCGCCACCAGGGTTTCGGGCAGGGCCGCACAATCCACAACCACGAAATTCCCTCCGGCACGGGTGCTGTTGGAGTGTATCACGCGGGCGAATCGCTCCTTGCCGGTTCCTGTCTCACCCGTAATAAGCACCGGAACATCTGTGGTGGAAGCATCCGCCAACAGATCAAAACAGACCTTTATCTGAGGACTGCTACCGATCAAGCCCTGCATGTCCAACACTATCTTTCTGTTCGCATTGATTTTTTGCTCGCGGTACTGCAGGGCACGCACCAGCGGGAGGATTTTCGCATCGTTCGTGGAAGTTTTTACGATATAATCCCAGGCGCCGCTGCGAATAGCCAGTTCAGCCCCGCACTCACTGCCGTCTCCAGTTATAATCACCACTTCCGGACAAGACTGTGTTTGATGTATCTCAGGAATGAAAGCCAGACCGTTTCCATCCGGCAGTTTGACATCAAGATACACGATATCGAACCTCCCGGTTTGGGCGGCCTTGAGGCCTTCCCTGAGAGTCAGCGCCGATTCAACCTCGTGACCCAGCCTCTCAATACATAGACGTAACAGAACGGTGAATTTCACGTCATCGTCGATGATCAATATTTTTGACATTTCCTACTCTTTCGTTGGAAAAGTTTGAAAATTATTTACATGTATAATACATCGGGGCACTTTATAAGGGAAGTTAGTATCGCTATAGCTGAGGAGGCTAATCTATCTTGGACTTCTGAAAGAGTCAGGCATTTTTTAGTGTAGTGCAAATGAAGGTCAAGTTAATTCCTTAAGAATGGATTTAACCTCTGTAAATATCAGCCCTTTCAGCAAGGTTCAACCGTTTTCCCATCGTTCTACTGTACTGGAATCAACATCGATGTTCTTCGCCAGCGATTTATGACTCAACACTCTTAATTCCCTGTATCTTACTATCTTCTCCCCAAGGCTCCTGCACAGTCCTCAATAAGGTGCATATTCAAGGAAATTGTTTTTCGTCGCCGGGTGAACTGACACCGGGCATGTGTGAGTGTTCTCCCAGTTACATATTGTGGTTTCATTGACCTGAATAATCCGGGCGACCTCTCGTTGAACAAGTCCAAGATCGAGACGCATCTTTCTGAGATGGTCACCCCAGCTAACCAATTGGAGTGGATAAGCGTTCGATGGAACGCGGGGAACATTCAAGCCGATCATGCAACATGGCAATGAACCCCTGCCCTGCGGCTGTAACCCTGGTTTTTTTTTCGCGTGAGGTCATGCTTGCCTGGACGCACAATCCGCTCGTGGCGGACAACACACACTTAGTCGTTTCGCTTCTCGTGATTGGAACTGCTCTGAATGGACTGTCCAGTGTGTCGGGCTACCTTCAGTTCGCCGCGGGCTGGCCGCAGTTGATGATGTACACGAACCTGGCGGCTACAAGCCTGCTCGCGCCGTTGATTTATGTCCTGGCGAAATTCTACGGGGGCGTCGGAGCGGCCGCGGCCTTGATACTGCTCAATCTTGGTTACCTGGTTTTCAACGTCCCGCTTATGCATCGACAGCTTCTTAAGGGCGAAACACGGCGCTGGTTCATCCAGGATATAGGTAAGCCTTTCAGTTGCGCCGCGCTGGCCGGACTTCTAATCCGGTGGGCAGCTCCGGCGGAGATGCATCTTCCCGGAATGCTATTTTTCATCGCCCTCACGTTCTGCACCACCCTGCTGTTGTGCTCTCTACAGTCGAAATACGTACGGGAATACATATTGCAGAAGATAGAAAATTACAGGACCTGAAAAATGGCTGGTCCGGTGTAGATACCCCGATATGGCCAGCGCGATATCGTCCACTGCCTTTCGGCCGGCCGTTGAAAGCCCGTACAACGACGAAGGTTAAAAAACAGATGTTTGCATGCCGGTGATGTCCCCCTTCAGAACAAGTTGGACACTTTCAGCCCACAAACCAAGAGATGGTTTTCCGATGCTGCCGGACTGATCGCCGAGGTCACCGGTTTCAGCGGCAGGATAGTCTGGGACAGCCGTATGCCCGGCGGCCAGCCGCGAAGGTGTCTGGATGTCTCGCGGGCCAAAAAATACTTCGGGTTCGAATCTTCTTATCCCTTGAGGAAAGGGGTTGAAGAAACAGTCGAATGGTATCTGGCTCAGGGGAAAATCAGGCGGAATAAGTTCCTGCATGGCTCAGGGGACGACCAGCGAGATTAGAAGCCTGCGATACTGAATGAATAAGCCTGGTTTCCGGCTTAACCGCAACGCATGGAGCAAGGATTGCCGCATCCTGACTCTGTCTGCTATCACCCGGTAACCCTCGGCGATATCCAGATAAGCACGCGCATATATCTCCCTTTTATCACGGATCAACCTCTCCGGCAAATCTCCAGCTTAAAAAACACGGTCGAGCAGAGCGATTATCAGCCTCTCTTTATCTCCGGTGCGGCTTCTTGTCTTTGAGATGTTCGATTCGTTCACCCTGCAGTTTGCATGGTGCTCATCGATGAATGCGACCGGGTGCTTTCCCGACAGCCGCAACCACAGGTCCCAGTCGTGTGTGGTTGTCAGCTCCGGGGTCGCACCCGCCCACAGCATCGACGCATTTCTTGCGGACAACAGTGGCGTGATGCGGTATGGGATTGAGGTTTCTGACTATACTCTCGAATTCAAGTCCGTATAATTTCTCGATGGGGTATTCTGTCCCGGCCGCGGGGATGTTTTGCGCCGTCGCGGTTCAAGAGATTGATACGGCAGTAACAGAACGCGACCTCGGGATATTTTTCGAGCGCCGCAACACATTTCGCCACAAAATCCGGCTCCCAGGTGTCATCCGCAGCCAGAATTCCACAGTACTTCCCGCAGGCCAGCTCGAGGCCGCGGTTGAAAGTCCTGGCGCAGTCGAGGTTGGCCGGGTGCGAAGAATCGGCACATTGTCCTTGCCCGCGTGTTTCTGCAGTATTACGTCCGATCCATCGGTGGAAGCATCGTCGATAAGGATCAGCTGGATATTACCGTAGCTTTGCTGAAACACGGGGACTGGATGGCTTCGTCTGCAAAGGAAACCTGATTGTAGACCGGAATGATCACCGACACCAAAGGTGGCTTTGCCATGTGCCTTTACCTTGTGAACGAACCTTGCCGGAAGCTTTCGCTGAAATATTACATGGGAAAGAATATATTCAATCCCCAGCCCGCGCCAGCTTCTGCCCGGAGCAATGGCACAGCCTGAGAAAATAGAGCCCTCCGCCGGACATCCGCGCAGCCAAAATCAAGCCCCTCCGACCCGTGGACCACCGGGCCGGAGGGGCGCTTTCGAGATCATTGGATTGCGGGCGCGGAACTGATCAGCTCAGAACCCGAGGCTGATGGTGAAATAGTTATCCGCGGTGAGCCGACCCTTGTTCTGATAGGCGTAATCGAACTTCACCACCCGGCCGCCCATGTTGCGCTGGAAGCCGCCGCCGAAGCTCAGGCCCCGGAAAGTCGGGTCATCCCCCAGGTACTCGTAACCGAACTGGTCCCGGTCCCCGGTGAACTCGTCGGTCTGGATTTTCCAGCCCAGACGGAGCGCCCCGGAATAGAAGGGGTTGAAGTTGTAGTTGAACTCGGTGCCGGTGGCATAGCTGATCGGGATGTTGCTGTTGCGCCAGATTTCGCCCGAAACAAGCCAGTTGGCCTTCTCCGTGGTAAGCACGTTGTAGGCCAGGGCCAGCTTGACCACCGTGGGCAGGCGGTAGGTGTGGGTCTTGAAAAACATCTGGCGGGCCCCCCGGCGGGCCATGGCGTTCTTGTCGGTGGAATAGTCGCTGTATCCGTCCGGGATCAGGCCGTCGCGGGTCTCGGGCCCCACATCGTAGATCAGGTTCGGCCCCTGCATGGTGATGTTGGTCCCCAGGTTCTGCACCGAGAAAGCGAACCTTATCTCCCGCTCCATGAACTCCGTGTAGTAGATCGCTCCGGCGTCGATAGCGAAAGCGTCGCCGCCGATGTTGCTGAAAACGTCCTGGTGCACGTACTTCAGATTGATCCCACCGACAAAGCGGTCCGAAAAGTTGTAAGCCAGGGAGCCGCCCATCTGGAAATCGAAAGCGTCGAAATTGTGGCCCGTGCCCTCGGGGTTGACGACGGTGGTGATTTCCATGTCTGGGATGTTCAGATAGCCGAAAAACCCTCCGACCACCACCTTCCCGTCAGACACCGGCGTGGCGAAAGCGGCGTAGCTGTAGGTGATGTCCAGGGTATAGTCCACCACGGTCGCCATCACCTCTTTGTTCTTCAGGAAACCCAGGCCGGCGGGGTTCCACCAGATTGCGCTGATATCATCGGCCAGCGCCGAGTAGGATTCACCCAGGCCGATGCCCCGCGCCCCGATCGGGATGGTCAGGAACTCCGCGGCCCGCACTCCCGCGAAGGAGTAATCGGACGGCCGCCCCTGGGTAAGGTACTTGTCCAGGCCGGAGTATTCCTGACGCGAAACGCCCTGGCCCAGCAAAGGCAGCGTGACCAGCAGCAGCAGCACGCAGGCTTTGGACCAGGCTCTGAATGCAGTTTTCCATAACATATCGGACCTCCATATATTCACGAAGTAAGGACAGCAAGCGCGTTTGTCTGTGCCGATAAGTCTGACCGGGCTCATTCGATAATGTAGAACTTACCCATCTGCGACTTGCCCCGGCTGTCGGTCACGTGAAAGATATAGAGCCCGCTGGCCACGGTAGCGCCGAAACGGTTCCTCAGGTTCCAGGGTTCCGTCCCCCCGTGGTTGTCCCATCCGGTGAACTCACGGGGCTGGCTGTCGCTCAGCCTGTCCCAGTCCGTGTAGGTGCCCCACCCGTTGCGGTTGGCGCCGACATGGTTCAACACGTTCACCAGGTTGCCGCTGAGCGTGTAGATACGGATAGTGCAGCGGTCAGGGAGGTTGACGAACTCGATCCGGCGCGAGCTGGGCGACAGGTCGAGGAACGAGCTGGCCAGGTAGGGGTTCGGCACCACCTTGATTTTGCCCAGGTCGGCATCGTTCGGGTCGAGGGACATCGCCTTGACCTGGATCTGCCACTTGTCGCCAACGGCTGGCAGGTCCGGGTACTGGGTGAATTCTGTCTGCGTGTTGTTCCATTCACCGTAGGCGTTATCCAGGGTCCAGACCGTTCCGGCCTGGGGCATCGTGATCCCGCCCTCGCCGTTGACCAGCCAGGCCTGGCCGTTCACCCACAGGGCGAACTGCTCGGTGTTGTCGGCCGGGAGCCGCTGTTCCATCCTGACCGTGCGCTGATCCAGCGGGACGTTGTCATGCCATTCGCTCCAGTAATTGCCGTTGTTCGAGTCGAAAAGGTCCATCCGGCCGCCGTAGCCCTCGACAGTCCAGAAACCCCAGCCGCGTTCCGGATCTCCGAGGTATGGAGAGTAGGACACGGTCCGGGAACGCGTCTCGTCCTGCACTTCCACGGTCAGGTAGCCGCCGCCGGCGTCCTTCCAGGTGATCTTGAACCGCCCGGTCTGCATGTAGGCCAGGTTGTTGGGCGCGTAGGCCGGTTCACGGTAACCGCAGCCGCCCTCGATCTCGGAGACCGATCCGCCGGTGTAGCCGCCGGCATCCATAGTGTTGAGCCGGTTGAGGTCGTTGATGACCTTGGACATGTTCTCGAAAGTCATCCGCAGGGTGTAGACCATCCCGTCCTGGGCCATGGGCCCCGGCACGTCGATAATCTGGAGGTCGTCGCCGAAAGCCTTGAGCGCCGGCGATTCCACGCCCTGTTTCCCGGTGCTTTCGGTCACGTCGAAATACCGCAGGGCCTTGTTGCGGCAACCCCAGTCCTGGTCCTCGCGGGAGCAGAGCAGGGTCAGGTTCAGGTCGGCGGTGATCCGCTCGTTGTTCACCGGGATCAGGGCGATCTCGCGCAACGGCGGCATCAGGAACTTGGGCGCCTCCAGCAGCCTGCCGTTACCGTCCCCGGCCAGCTTGACCGAGGAGACCGGCAGTCCGTCCACCGCGGTGCCCGGCCCGTGGGTGAAAGTGAGGCTGTTGATCGAGGCGGGCTTGAAATTGCTGGCCTCGCTGCGCGGAATGACGTTGAACAGGCCCTCGCCCGGCCGGTTCCAGACTTTGCCCGTGCCCGGTCCGGGCAGGCTGAACTCCTGGCCGCTGACCGGATCGATGTTGCGGTCGAAAGGCACCAGGGCGTACCAGACCCGCGCCCCGTTGCGCATGCGGTAGAGGCCGGTGTCGTCATCCATCCGGTCGACGAAATAGAAATGCAGGTTGCCGGCCGACATGCTGCACTCGTCGATCAGCTCGGAGTGGGAGTCGGAGGGCCCCACGAAGCTGCGGTAAAGACGGTAGCCCTCCAGGTCGTACTCGCGGTAGACATGCTCGGGATCGAGCTCCGGATTGGCCTGGAGGAAGAAGTAATAGGCGTCCGGGGTCTGGACGTTGACATCGCTCCAGGTGACGGTGACCTGACGGTCGCCGGGGATGATGGTCAACTGGGGCGGCACGGGGGTCTCGGGCAGGATGTATCCGCCGCTGAACACGGTCGCCGCCACATCGGCGTAGCTCTCCACCCGCTTCAGGTGTTCCTGTATCCCCGGGTCGAGGATGTTTCCGATATCCGTGGTCTTGAGCTGGTAGGCCTGGCCGGCCGGCACCGGGACGAACATCAGGACGAAGTCCATGCTCGTGCTGTCGCGGGGCGCAAAATTATGCAAAGCCCCGTAGCAGGTCGTGCCAAGACCGCAGTTTCTGCCCCAGAGCCACTTGTGGTAGAGGTCGTTGGGATCGTCCGGTACGATCCGTCCCGGCCAACCGAAAAGCTGCTTGCCGGTCCAGGGGCTGATCTGCCCGGGATACAGGTCGGGGTCGTAGGGTTCGCCGAGCTGGGCGCGGAAAGCCAGCCCGACCGGAAAGCCCGTTTCCATGATGTCCCTCTGCCCGTCGAACCCATAGGCGGATGTCCCGCGCATGTTCGTATTGGTCAGCTCCATGGTCTCGCCGTTGAACGAGGGCTGGCGCAGCACTTTCTGGGCGATGATCGGGGCCTCGGGCGGGGAAAAGGCGCTCACCAGCCCGTCCGCGTCGATGTTCCCGGTGATAGCCTTGGCCGGGTTATAGATCCAGCCCATCAGGTCGGATCCGAGCGTGAGGGAGTGCGTCTGGTAGGTCATGGTCCAGGTTTCCCAGGTCTGTCCGTTGGGGGTGTTTGCCACCCGGTCCCGGAACGAGGCCAGCGGAGTCCACTTGATGTACTCGGACATGTTCCGGATGAACAGATGCCCGTAGACCATGTTGTTGCTTTCGGCAAAATTCAGGAAATAGAAGCTGTACTCGAGGGAGGCGCCCGAGGGGAAGGGGATCCAGGGCTCGTAGGTGTCGGTGAAACGTCCTACTATCGTCTCGGCGCCGTGTATAATCGGGGCGCCGCCCTCACTGCGGCCCTCGCGGAACTCCACCGGCCAGTCAGCGATGTCGTCGGCATCCAGCGAGGACCAGATGCGGTTGACCTCGATGCGGCTGGTGGCAATCTGCAGGTTCTCTCCGGCGTTCCAGAGCGCCTCGATCTGGTCGTGGGCTTCCAGAGTGGCGACATTGCTGCGCCAGCACATTCCTCGCTGGCAGCTTTGGGTCGTGTCATCCGTCACCCCGTCGCCGTTCAGGTCGTGGGCCACCGAAGGGCCCCAACTTAAGTCATAGCTGAAGATCATGTTGCCCGAACCGCGCGGGAACTGGTGAAGATTGTCACCGCCCCCGTACAGGATATTGCGGTCAAGTCCGAAAACCAGACCCAGGTTGTTGCCCTGCGACATCCGGACCGATTTCTTCTCGGCCCGGACGGAACCTGTCGCAAGCAGCAGCAGGGCCAACAGTGATATACCAAGAAGACAGCGTTTGTGTCTGAGCATAGCTTAGTCTCCTGAGGAATCTCCGGTAACTCGATACGGCAAGGGAACGGCTCCTTTTCAGTACGTGAACTCGAAGCCGAGACGGACCTGACGGGCGGTGCCCCAGGTCTGCTTATCCATGGTGTCGAGCATGAAGAGGTTGGCGATCTCGCCCTTGGTGGCTTCCATCACGCTCAGCATGCCGTCCTGGTTGAAATCGGCGTTGAACCGGATCCGGTCGTCGCTGGTCAGGTTGGGGTCGTTCCAATACCAGTCCACTCCCCCGGTGACATGGCTGTTGGTCTCGTAGGAGTAAGTGTCGCCCTTGGGGTATGGGGTGTTGATCTTACGGTTGAGCAGGTTGAACACCTCGCAGAACAGGTTGATGCGTCTTTTCACTCCGAGGGATACGGCCTTGTTCATGCGCAGGTCGAGGTTCTGTGTCCAGCGGCCGCGGAAATAGTTTATGCCGCCGATCGGCCGGTCACCCCGGCGGGTGAACCAGGAGTAATCCTCGCTCGCGTTGGAGAAGCCGCCGATCCGGTCCCAGAGCGCCGCGCCGCTCTGCAGTGAGTAGACCGCGTAGATCCCGGTGTTGCGCAGAATGGCGCCGGCGAGACTGCCGGTCTGGAAATCCTCGGGGAACAGATAATTGAAGAAGAACGACATCTTGTGAGTCACATCCCCGGTGATCGGGGTCAGCTCATCCGGCGGGGTAAAGGACTCGCCGGTCGAGGCGTCGATGAACTGGGACAGGTTGGAGCTGGAGAGGAAATCGCTGCCCGTGGTCCGGGAGAACTGCAGGGTGTACATGAGGTTGAAGGCGAAATTACTGGAGAAGTTCTTCCTCAGGGTGATGTCCACACCCTTGATATTGCCGTTGTCACGGTTGGTGTAGCCGCTTTTGACTTCACGTATCCGCTTCTCGCTGTGGTACTGCCAGTAATCCACGAAATAGTCTTTCTGGGCCACGTTGCCGGTCACATCCCGGTAGTAGGCCACCAGATCCAGGACATAGTCGCTGGAGAGCAGCCGGCTCAGACCGGCCTCGAACGCGTCCGTGCGGCTGTAGTCCAGGTCCCCGAAATTGCTCCCGCTGTAGATATAGGTCATGGGCGGCAACTGGGTGAACACCCCGTAGGCGAACCTGAGCTGCGAGCGGTCGGTGACCGGGAAAGCCACGTCGAAGCGGGGTGAAAACTCTTTGATCGTCTTGACGAAATGGTCCTCGCCCCAAGGATCGTCGCCACGCTCCCAACCCCAGTAGACTCCACCCCAGTTGGTCTTGGGGTTAAAAGAATCGTAGCGCAGGCCGTAGTCGAAGACCAGGTCGCCCAGGTCGGTCCGGTTCTGGATGTAGAAAGCGTACATCTCGGGTTTGAAATGAAACTCGTTGTTCTTGTCCCGCGTCCGGTAATCGTTGCAAATCCAGAACTTGCGGTTCTCGAAGAAGGTGGCCTGCAATCCCAGCTTGGCGCGGTTGGCGCGGTTGACCTGGAAATCGAGATCGGCTTTCCAGTTGTACTGGTTCTCGAACATGTGCATGTAGTTGAGCCAGTAGAGCCAGTCCTCACGGCCGGTCCGCACCATGGCGAAGGGAGTCTCGTAGGCTCCATCATGGTTCCACCAGGTCGCACCATCCGGGAGGTAATGATAATCCGCCGGATCGCTCGGGAATTGCTGGTTCGGGTATGCCTCCACCTCGAACGGGATATCGTGCGCCGTCCAGCTCATGAACGTGTTGTCGTGCTTGTAGTTGGTCCGCAGGCTCGAACCGTTTATATCCTGGTTGCGCAGGTTGTTGAAACGGATCGCCAGCGAGGCGTTGCGCTGCGAGGTCTGAAGGAACGACCAGTCGGCTCCGAACAGCAGATTACTGGTGCGTGTCCGCGCGCCGTAGGCCTGCGGGATGTAGATCGTGGTGTCGCTGCCCTGTGACCAGTCCCGGTTCGGGAACTCCGACTTGGTGATAATTCCGGAGCGGAAATAGTTCCCGGTGTCACGCCAGGGGTAGGAGTGCTGGTTGCGCGAGAAATTGCTGCTGGCCAGAAGCTTGAGCCCCTTGATCGGGGAGTAGGTCAGCTTGCCCGAGGCCAGGGTGCGGTCGCCCCAGTTACCTGGCTGGCGCACTGGGTTTTCGGGGCTCCACAAAGCGGCGCTGACACCGGTCTTGCCGGCGTAGAACTCGCGGCCCTTGCGGAAATCCTCCAGGCTGAACGGCGAAGTCTGCAACCCAAGCACAGGGTCGTTGCGCACGGCGTTGTTGAGCCGGTCGACGAAGTCCTGGTTGATCCCTCGGAAGCCCTCATCAGCGTGGGTCGGAGTGCGATCCGCCGCACCCTGGATCTCGGCCGATCCCTGGAAGAAGAAATTTGAGATGAACGGCACCGGGCCGCCGACCGTGGTCTGGAGCTGGTTGTAGCCGTAGTCCGCGGTCCGCGGGTTCATTTCGTCGGTGGTCATGCGCACGCTGCCGCGCAGGTCCGGGCTGCCCTCTTTGGTCACGATGTTGATGATGCCGGACTGGGCGTTACCGAACTCGGCCTGGAAACCGCCGGTGATGATGTCGACCTGCTCGACCGCGTTGGTGGAGAACTCGAGCGGTGAGGCGTCGCCGCCCATGGAGCCCTGTTCCTGCTCGTAGACCCAGCCGTCGCCTGAGCGGAACGGATCGACCGTGTAGTTGCGCACGGTCACCCCGTCCACCACCACGGCCTCCTCGCCCAGGCGGCCGCCGCGGATACGGACCCCGCGCGACATCCCGCCCTCCCCGCCGATCTGCACGCCTGCCTCCAGGACCAGCAGGTCATCCAGCTTGGTGGTGGGGGACTCGGCGATCTTCTCGGCGGTCATGCGCTGCTTGGTCACAGTATTGTCGCGGGGGACCAGGACTTCGGATTCGCCCTCCACCGTGATGCCACTCAACTCGACCACGGTCGAACTGAGGTAGGCGTCCACAGTAGTGGTCTGGCCGGCCAGGATCAACTGGTCCGCGATGGTGACTTTCTGGTAGCCGGTATAGGAGAAAGTTATCGAACGGCGGCCCGGGGACACGTCCAGCACGAAATAGTAACCGTCCGAGTTGGTCACGTTGCCCAGGCGCGTGCCCTCCACTACAACCTGGGCCCCGGTCAGGGGCTGGCCGGTCTCCTTGTCGCGCACTATGCCTTCCACCTTGGCGGTCGAAAGCTGGGAAAGAAGGCTTGCCGGCGCCAGCAGCACAAAACAGGCGCAGGCCACCGTCAAGAGACGTCTGACTGGTTTTCGCTGCATATCTTCCTCCAAAAAGGAATCATGGGACCCGAAACAGCGACAGACAGGATAGTGGCGCATCAACCTCCCTTCATTCATGCGGTTCAGTCTGGTGGCCCAAGCCGGTGCAGGATGGATGGTCCGGGCTTGTGCAACTCCGGCCTCGGCCTCAGCCTCAGCCGCTCTGAAATCTCGGCCAGAACGTTCAGAAGCCTCTTGGTGTTCAGCGGCTTACCGAAGAAATCGTAGGCCCCGCCGTCCAGGGCCGACTTGCGGTTTTCCGGATCGTCGAAAGCGGTGATCACGATCACATAGGCCTCCGGGTCTTGCACCCTCACCGCCTTGAGTAGCTCGACCCCGTTCAGGCGCGGCATTTTCAGGTCCGTGAGCACGACATCGTACCCTCCGGCCAGGAAAGCCCGCAGCGCCTGCCTGGGATCGGCAAAGGTCGTGGTGTTGAATCCGTTGTTTCTCAGCAGGTTGTCCAAGTCTTCCAGCCCGTCCTGATCGTCGTCCACCAGAAGTATCTTCATAATGTTCTCGAGTGGAATGGCAGGTAGAAACACGGCTCCGATCCAAGCCTGGAATTTGGTATGTGGCTGTGCCGATCCGCTTGTCGGGATGTCAGACCATCCCTCGGAACCGGTATAGACAAAAACGGTGCCAGACCGGCCCTGGACGCCCGTAATAGCGTTATCCATTGTAAATTATTGATATACGGAATCAGATAAAGGACTTGACCGCCGGTAGGTTTCTGAGCGGCGACAAGAAACTGAGCGCTCAAATCCTGCGCAGCAGGCTCAGTGCAGAAGGAAAGAAGCGGTGATGAAAAAGCCTCGCCCGGGCCGGATCAACCCTTGTCGATCCAACTGCGGATGGAATTGCGCGCCATGCCCAGATAGGCCGCGGCCCGGGTCTTGTTGCCCCCGAAAATGGACAGAACCTTGTGGATGACCCGCATCTCGATCTCCTTCAGCTCCAGGCCCTCCGGGGGGAAAGTGATGGTGAGGCAGTCCAGTTCCTCCCGGCAGAACTGCGCCGGGTTTTCCTCTCCGTCGACCGAGGACAGGAAAGCCAGGTGCTCGGGACGGACCTGTTCCTCGTCGTTGAGCAGCACGATCCGCTCCACGGCGTTCTGGAGCTGGCGCACGTTGCCCGGCCAGTCGAAGCCGTGGAGGACCTTGAGCGTCTCCTCCTGGAACGCCTTGAAGCGGCGCTTCTTCTGCGCGGCATACTGCTCCAGGAACAGCTCGGCCAGGGGCGCGATGTCATCCCTCCGCTCCCGCAGCGGGGGGATGAAGATCCGGCCCGTGTTCAGGCGGAAGAACAGGTCCTGGCGGAAGCCGTTCTCCCGGACCAGACGGGCCAGGTTGCGGTTGGTGACACAGACTATCCGCACGTCGAGGTTGATCTTCCTCAGCCCCCCGACACGGTAGAACTCGCGTTCCTGGACCACCCGCAGCAGCTTGGGCTGCATCTCCAGCGGCAGGTCGCCGATCTCGTCCAGCAGCAGGGTGCCGCCCTGGGCCAGCTCCAGCTTGCCCATCTGCCCCATCCGCTTGGCCCCCGAAAAGGCGCCGCCCTCGTAGCCGAACAGCTCGCTCTCGAACAGGTTCGGGGCGATGGCCGAACAGTTGATGGAGACGAAGGGGGTAGTGGCGGCCTCCCGGCCATAGTGGACGAACCTGGCCACCAACTCCTTGCCGGTGCCGGTCTCGCCCTCGACCAGCACCGGGACCGAGCGGTCCTCGTGCAGCCGCTCGGCCAGGGCCATCACCTCATGCATCTGCCTGGAGCAGACACACAGCCGGCCGATGCCCATCACCTCGGCGTAGGCTTTGCGCAACTGCTCGAACCGTGACTGCGTCTCGGAGGTGGCCTCGGCCAGCCGGCACTCGAAGTGGTGAGTCAGCTCGTCGTTGCTCCTCAGCAGCGCCTGGTGCTCCGCAATTCGCAGGACCACGGCCTCCAGCTCGACCAGGTTCACCGGCTTGAGCAGATAATCGTAGGCCCCGGCCCGCAGGGCCTGGATGGCCGTGTTCATGTTCCCGTAGCCGGTCAACAGCACGGTGTCCGCGGTCTTGCCCTCTTCCAGAGCCTTGATGCCCTGCAGCAGGGCGATCCCGCTCATCCTGGGCATGCGGATGTCGCTGAGGACCATTGGAAAGGGGCTCTCCCGGAAAAGCTCCAGCGCCTGAAGGCCGTTGGCGCAGGGAGTCACCTGATGGCCCAGCCGTTTCTCCAGGTGCTCGGTCAGCAGTTCCCGGGCCACCACATCGTCATCCACCAGAAGTATCCGCATCCGCTTCCTCCTTCACTGCCCGGAGAGCACGGGCAACTCGACGATGAATTCGGCTCCGCCCGTTTTCCTGTTCCGGGCCGTCACCGTGCCGCCCATGCCCTCGACGAAACGGTTCACGATGGCCAGGCCCAGCCCCATCCCCTCGCCCGGCTGGCGCGTTGAATAGAAGGGATCGAACAGGTTCTCCTCCTCCCCTTCCGGGAAGCCGCCGCCGTTGTCCTCGACCCGGATCACGGCGTACCCGGCCCGCCTGCGGGTCAGCACCCGGATCAGCTTGTCCCCGCTGGGCATCTCGTTCAGTGCGTGCATGGCGTTGACCACCAGGTTGATCACCACCTGCTCCAGGTGCACCTGGTTGCCGCGGATCAGGGAGGACTGGCGCACCAGCCCCAGGGTCAGCTCTATCCCGTGGGCGCGGATCTGGCTGTCGATCAGGGAGAGGGCGTTTTTCACCGCCTTGTTCAGGTCGAAGCTTTCCTGGGCGATGTGCACCGGGGAGACCCAGAACGCCCGCATGTGCTTGATGATATCATCGATACGGTTGATCTGCCGGAACATGCGGTGGAACATCTTGGCGTACTCCTCCTGCGAGACCGACAGGTTACGGTCCATGTCCTGGAGCACACCCTCGGTGATTATGCGCAGGGAGTTGAGCGGCTGGTTGATCTCGTGGGTGATGCCGGAAGCCATCACGCCGATCGAAGCCATGCGCGCCGATTTCTCGGCCATCTGCACGGCTTCGGTCTTCTTGCGGTCCGCCTCCAGGCGGGCCTGAAGGTGCTCGTAGCGCTGCCAGCCGTTGGCCAGGATGTCGGCGATGGTGCCGAACAGTTCCTCCTCCTCCGGTTTCCAGGGACAGCCCGCGCCGCGCGAGAAAAAGAAGCAGCCGATCACCCCCTCGGCGATGGGCAGCGGCAGGATGAACAGCGGGCCGATCCCGCAGCCTTCGAGCTGTTCCCGCTCCCCGGGTTCCAGTCGCTCCAGGCTGGCCGGGTTGAAAGTCTCGCCCTGAAACAGGCGCTCGACCAGGCTGGGCAGGCCGGGGAAAAACAGGGCCGGCAACCCATCGAGACGCCCGTTGCTGGCGGGCGCGATCCAGGCGGCCAGCCGGCTGGCTTTCCTTTCCTTGCGGTTCAGACGGTAGAGGCCGATATGGTTGACGCTCGTGGCCTCGGCGATAATGTTCAGCAGCTCGTTCAATATCTCGTGGAAAGCCGCGGCCGAATTCAGCCTGGAGGCGATCCGGGCCAGAAGGCGCTCGTTCTGCAGCATGACCTCCTGGAGCTGATGTTCCTTCTTCAGCTCGGCCTCGGCCCGCTGGAGCTCGGAATAGTTGTCCTGGAGCTGGACGTTCGCCTCGCGGAGGTCGCGGGTACGCTCCTTGACCAGCTTTTCGAGGAAGAAATGGCGGCGCAGGGCGAAGCCCAGGAGGAACAGGATGATCGTCCCGCTGGCCCCCATCACGACCAGGAAACCGGTCTCCCGGTACCAGGGCAGCAGCACCCGGAACTCGAAGCCGGCCGGCTCGGGGTCGTAGTTGAAATTCACGTCCATGGCCCGGACCTCGAAATTATGCCGTCCGTAGGGCAGATTCTGGAACACGGCCAGGTTGCCGGTCTGGAAAGTCGACCAGGGGCCCTGGTCCAGACGGTAGGAAAACAGCAGGCGTTCGGCGCGGGTCTGCTTCCATTTTTCGATCCCGGAAAAAAGCAGATGGACCTCCCTGTCGGGCGGGGTCTCTTTCAGGTTGTCTTTCCCGGAGATGATGGTCCGGGGCGGGTCGGAGTCGGCCTCCGGATGGAACAGGCCCAGGCCGCTGATCGTTCCGGCCCAGACCCGGCCGTGCCGGTCCTGGGCGATGGTGTATGCGGCCGTGTTGGGCAGCCCGTCCTCCACCGTGTTGGTGACCCAGGCCCCCTCCCGGCAGCGGTGGACCCCGGTGCCGGAGGCGACCCAGATGATCCCGTCCCGGCCCTTGACTATGGAGTTGACCACGTTGAAGCCGGAATGGATGACCGTCCACTGCTGCCCGTCGTATTGGTAGATTTCGTTCTTGCAGCCGACCCAGATACGGCCCGGCTCGATCTCGCAGATACAGTAGGCGCAGCCGCCTGGGAACCCCTTGTCCGGCCCGAAAGTCTCGTAGCGCCCGTCCTTGTACAGCCCCAGCCCATCCTGCCCCGAGCCCCCGATCCAGAGGTCTCCGCTTTCGGTCTCGTAGAGGAACTGTGGCCGGCCGATCTTCCAGCCCTCACCCAGGTCCAGGAAACTCTGGAAATTTTTCCCGTCGAACAGCTCCAGCCGGAAATTGGCGGGATTCCAGTAGTCCAGGGTCTGGACCCAGATTTTCCCGTCCCGGCGCGGAGCGATCAGGCCCACCACCCGGTTCGATTGTGCGGAGGAGGAATCGTCAAGGGAGGGAACGACATACTCGAAGCGCTCCTTGCCCGGATCGAACAGCAGGAGGAACGGTGAATAGTGGTAGGTGCAGATAGCCAGGCGCCCGTCCGGCAGCGAGGCGATGGCCTGGGTCAGGTAGGAATAGGTCTCCGTGTTCCTGGGCAGGGCGTACTTTTTCCACGCTCTCCCGTCAAATACGAGCAGCCTGTCCACTGCGGCGAACCAGACCTTGCCGCCCGCATCCTCGTGGATGGCGTGCACCCGGGCGTCGATGTTTTTCACCTCGCCGGGTGTCCTCCAGATCGAGGGCGCGCAGCGGGCCAGGCCGTGGGAGGTGCTCAGCCAGAACACGCCGTTCGGCTCCACCGCCACCTCGTGAAGGTTGCCGGACAGGATGCCCGCTTTCTCCTGCAGCATGACCCGGCCGTCCACCACCTGCGCCAGGGTGTTCTTGTCCCGCAGCGTCCAGTAGCTGCCGTCCAGGCCGGGCCAGACTTTCCGGATGTTGCTTCCGCCGCCCGGAATGATACGCCAGCGCTCGCCGTCGAACCTCACGATCTCCTGGCGGCAGTTCCCGCGGCTGCCGGCCACGGCGAACAGCTCGCCGGGACGGCCCTCGACCGGGCTGCGCACATCCTGGACCGGCAGGGCGCCCAGAAGGTACTCCCGCCAGAGGTCCGCCTGGCCCGCACGGCCGGGTTCGAAGCGGGCCACTCCCCTCTCTCCGCTCACCCAGATGCCCCCCTGACGGGCGGAGATCATGTCGATGAAACGGCCGAGGCCGGCCTCCCGGGCCGATTTCACCACGATGCGCCGGCCCGTGCCGGCATCGAACAGCATCAGGCGGTTGGGCAGCAGGTAGTAGACCCGGTCAGGGCCATCGGGCAGGAACGGGATCAGGGCGCGCAGACCGCTGGGTGGAAGGAAGTTGGTGATCTCGTCGATCTGGTAGCGCACCCAGCGGCCGTCCCGGAAAAGCTGGACACCCTTGGAGTAGACCGACCAGAGCTGGCCGGAATCGCTTTCGCAGACTTTCAGATCGCTGCCCGGGCTCGGATAGATATGTGCGATCCCGCTGTCCGGCACCGGCCAGCCGTCCAGGCAGCTCAGCTTGTCCTCGGACTCGTGCGAGACCCAGACCCGGCCGCTGGGGCCGACTGTGATGAAGCTTGTCCAGGTGTCCCCCAGGCCCTCCGAGGCCTCGAAAAAACGCCACGAGGTCAGCCCCTCGCCAGCGGCCTCGCCGGCGAAAAGACAACACAGGCCGACAATCATTAAAACCCGGCCGACGGAGACACGGAGTCTGGGGGCTGGGAGCCGCATGCTGGGCGACCTTCAAAAAGTCCACATTGCGAACTAATTGAATAAATAACGCTGTGGGTATCAAGGTATGATTGAATATACTACGACATATGAAATGTCAAGATATAAAAGAAAACCGGGCCAATGCCCAACATATGATGTCTTACGCAGCAACGGCGCTGCAAAGCCGCCCGGGAAGCCCCGGCCTCGACCGCAGCCTGCGACATCGAGCCACCGACTCGCGGCCCCGCTGCTGTTGCCGCCGCCCAACCCCAGAAAATTGTTGATCCTGCGGCCAATCAAGGCTAACTTAGTTGAATTATCACGAGGTATAGTCCGGAAAACCCAACGCCCACGGTCCCGCAGCGCCGAGGACCGCCCCTGGAATCCCCCCCGGGGCCGCGCCGGACACCCGCAACTCGTCGTTCTGGTCAGCCAATCAAAAACGGAGCAGAAAATGAGCTCGAAGAAAAACGGCAAAGGCTTGAGCCGCAAGGATTTTCTGAAAGCAGCAGCCACCACCCCGGTGCTGGGGGCGTTCGCCCTGTCCGTGGCCCAAAAGCAGAAAGACGACAAAGAGAAACGTCAGCGGGTGATGGAAGAGTTCGAGAAGGGACTGGCCCAGAGCACAGCCCAGAACACCCGGAAAAAGAAACCCGCGGTCACGCCCAGCCGCAACGACACGCTGGGTATCGCTTTCATCGGGGTGGGCAGCCGCGGCAAGGACCACATGCGCGCGCTCGGATACGTCCTGGACAAAGACCTCGAACCGGGTGCGACTCCCGGCGAACAGGTGCGCAAGGAGCTGAACATCCGCTGCAGCGCGGTCTGCGACCTCTACGAGCCGAACCTGGAGTACGCGAAAAGCGTGACCGGCGGCGAGGCCAAGACCTACACCGACTACGAGGAGCTGCTCGCATCGCCGGATGTGGATGCCGTGGTGGTCGCCACCACCGACCACTGGCACGCCCCCATCGCCCGGGCCGCGGCCGAGGCCGGCAAGCACGTGTATGTCGAAAAGTGCATGACCCACTCCGTGCGCGAGGCCTACGACCTGCGCGAGGCCGTGCGCCGCAAGGGCACTGTCCTGCAGTTGGGCCACCAGAACCGCAACAGCTCCCGCTACGAGGATGCGATCCGGGTGATCGACAGCGGTATCCTGGGGCATGTCACCCTGGTGCAGTGCTACACGAACCGGAACAACAACAACGGGGCCTGGTTCAGGAACGTCCCGGCCGCCCACGGCCCGAAAAGCGCCGCCTCCGGGCCGCGCAACCTGGACTGGGACCGCTATGTGGCCAACACCGAAAAACTGCCCTACGACCCCAACCGCTTTTTCAACTGGTCCTGCTATTGGGACTACAGCACCGGGCTGTCGGGCCAGCTTTTGACCCACGAGATGGACGTGATCAACATGATCCTCCAGCTCGGCATCCCGGCCAGCGCCAGCGCCTCGGGCGGAATCTACCATTTCAGGGAATACCAGGCCATGCAGACCGCGGACGGCCAGCCGCTGGACACGAACGCGCCCCTGCCGACCGGAGCTGTCCCACGCCCGGATGTCCCGCGGATCCTCCGCGAGGTGCCGGATGTGTTCCAGGTGGTCTACGAGTGGTCCGACCGCGGCCTGACCGTGGTCTACAACGCCACCCTGGCCTGCGGCCGCCAGCGCGGACAGATCTACATGGGCAACGAGGCGACCATGGACCTGACCAACGGGGTCCAGGTCTTCGCCGACCCGGAAAGCAAGAAATTCGCCCAGTTGCTCAAGGACGGCGAGGTAAAGCCGACCGAGCCGATGCTCTCGTTCACGGGCGCGGCAGGCAAAGGCCTGGACGCGCTCACCTCCGCCACCTCCAGTTTCTACCAGTCGCTGGGCCTGCTGTACGATTTCCAGAACGGCAAGCGGGTGGACATAACCTACCTGCACCACAAGAACTGGCTGGAGCATATCCGGGCGAACGATCAGGACACGCTCTGCAACATCGAGGACGGGTTCCAGGAGGCGATCACGGCCCATATGGCCACTCTGAGCTACCGCACCGGCAGCCGCGTGCGCTGGGACAGCGGCAGCGAAAGCCTGGTCTGCGACTCCAACCCGGCCGCTATGCAATCCCTCATGGCCTGAGCGCCTTTGTGTCCTCCGGGCGGCGGGCCGAGGTCCGCCGCCCGGAGGACAGCTCAAGCCGCTTCGATTATACCCCTCCCGGCAATACACGCGGTTGTTTCGCCGCCATATCCTGTCGGTCGCCTGGCGCTGGAATCCACGTTCAGTGCGGGGTTGCGCCCCTGTTTGCCTCGGGCGCGAGCCTGAGTGCTGTCGGCGGAAAACAGGCCCTCCCTCTTGACAAAAGACCGTCCGGCCCATATCTTGAATTTGCATTCACTTTATGACGAGTCGTTCATTGTTTGTAAATCCACTCCGGAAAGCAAAGGCGGGCGACAATGTGCAGTGCCCGATGCACCTTTCGCGAGAGCAAGAGACTGGCCCATCGCGGCGAGATCATCAAAACGGCCCTCGAGCTGTTCTCGCAGAAAGGCTTCCACAACGTCTCGATGCAGGAGATCGCACAGAAAGCCGAGTTCGCGGTGGGCACCCTGTACAATTTCTTCAAGGACAAAGAGTCCCTGTACCAGGCCCTGGTGTCCGAGCAGGCCGAGAAATTCCATATCGAGCTGAACCGGGCCCTCGATTCGGATGAGGACGAGTTAGTAAAAATCAAGAGTTATATCAAAGCCAAGGAAAAGGTGTTTTCCGAAAACGCCGCCTTGATCCGCCTGTATTTCACCGAGACCCAGGGCGCCAAGGTCAATGTCAAGGCCGGGCTGGACTGTGAAATGAAAGGGAACTACGAGCATTTCCTGCATAAGCTGGCCGCGGTGTTCGAAAACGCCATCGCCAAAAACAAAATCAAGGGCCTGCTCGATCCCTATTACATGGCCGTGGCCCTGGACAGCCTGACCAACGCGTTCCTGTTCCTCTGGCTGGAAAACCCGGAGCAGCACCCGTTTTCGAAAAATATCGAGGCCGTTTTCAACCTGTTCCTTGAAAGAATAAAAGTCTCCTGAGCAATTGCCGCGCAGCCTGGAAAGCCGGTCATATCTTCAATCGAGAAGGACTTCCCCCGCGCGCCGACAACAGAGTTCAGACTCCTGCCCGGAGCCGCAGCAGGCCAAGGCCGTCCGGACTGGAGTGTATTTATTTCGGGCACGTTTTTTTGAATCGGGCGGCAGGACAAGCTCGATTTTATTCCTTGCAACATCGCTCTCATCCTGGGATGAAGGGGGGACCGGATCAGCTACCGGATCAGCTATCAGCACCGGCAGAAAAAAGCGCCGGATGGAAAATTCGACCGGCCAGGGCAGACGCCCGGCGGTCCTGTGCACCAAAGTCGGTAAGTCACATTCAGCGGAGGGTTTCTGATGCAGTTCGATGGGTTTTTCAAACAATCCATGAAATGGATTTCGACGGCAGCGGTTCTGCTGTCCTTACTCGCTTGGGCCGGGTGCAAAAAGACACAGTCCGGTCCGGCGCACCTGCCGGAAGTCTCTTTCATCACCGTGGGTACCGAGCCGGTGACCCTGACCACCGAGCTTCCCGGCCGGACGACTCCTTTCCGCATCGCGGAGATCCGTCCCCAGGTCAGCGGCCTGATCCAGAAACGGCTGTTCACCGAGGGCGCGGATGTAAAGGCGGGCGAGGTGCTCTACCAGATCGACCCGGCCCCGTTCCAGGCGGCCCTGAACAACGCCAAGGCGGCCCTCGGACGTTCCGAGGCCAACCTTTCCGCCACCCGGGCCCGGGCCGAACGCTACAAGGAGCTTCTGGCCGACAGGGCGGTGAGCCAGCAGGACGTTGATGACGCCGCGGCGGCCCTGACCCAGAACGAGGCCGACATCCAGTACTGGAAAGCCATGCTGCAGACCGCCAGCATCAACCTGGCCTACACCCGGGTCACGGCCCCGATCTCGGGACGCATCGGCAAATCCAGCGTGACCGAGGGCGCAATTGTCACAGCCTATCAGCCCCTGGCCCTGACCACGATCCAGCAGCTCGACCCGATCTACGTGGATGTCCAGCAGTCCACGGCCGAGTTGGCCCGTCTGCGCAGCCGTCTGGCCGCAGGCCGTCTCAACCAGAACGGCGACGGCCAGCAGAACGTGAAGCTGTTCCTGTCCGATGACGGCCAGTACCCTCTGGACGGGACGCTCCAGTTCCGCGATATCAGCGTGGAACCCAGCACCGGCTCGGTCACCCTGCGGGCGGTGTTCTCCAACCCGGACGGCATCCTGCTGCCGGGCATGTTCGTACGGGCGTTGATCAAGGAGGGCGACAACCCGGCCGCGGTGCTGGCCCCGCAACCCGCGGTGATGCGTGACGCGAAAGGCAACCCGTTCGCCTACGTGCTGGACGAGCAGGACCAGATCCAGATCCATCCCCTCACCCTGGACCGCGCCATCGGCGACAAGTGGCTGCTGATAGACGGGCTGGCCCCGGGGGAACGCCTGGTGGTCGATGGTCTCCAGCGCGTGCGGCCGGGGATGAAAGTCACCGCGACGCCGTACGCGGCCAATAACGAAACCGGCGCCCAGAGCGCGCCTCAAGCTCACTGACGGAGGCGTGCGATGTTATCGAAATTCTTCCTGGAGCGGCCGGTCTTCGCCTGGGTCGTCGCCATCGTGATGATGGTGGCGGGCGCGCTGGCCATCCACAATCTGCCTATCTCGCAGTACCCGCCGATCGCTCCGCCGTCGATCGCCATCGACGCGTTCTACCCCGGGGCCTCGGCTCAGACCGTGGAAAACAGTGTCACCCAGATCATCGAACAGAAAATGACCGGGTTCGATGACATGCTCTACCTGTCCGGGTCGAGCGATGCCGCCGGATCAGCCCGCGTCGAGCTGACTTTCAAGCCCGGCACCGATCCCGACCTGGCCTGGGCCAAGGTGCAGAACAAGCTGCAACTGGCCATGTCCAGCCTGCCCGAGGTGGTCCAGCGCACCGGCGTGTCGGTGAGCAAATCCACCCGCAACTTCCTGATCATCGTCGGCCTGGTCTCCGAGGACGGGAGCATGCAGAGCGCCGACCTTCAGGACTACGCCCAGTCGAACCTGGAAAAGGTCCTCTCCCGCGTGCCGGGTGTGGGCGAGGTGATGATATTCGGCTCGCAGTACTCGATGCGTGTCTGGCTCGATCCCGACAAGCTGACCGACTACCACCTGACCGTGGAGGATGTGGTCGCGGCGCTCAAGACCTACAATGTCGAGGTCTCGGCGGGCCAGTTCGGCGGCCAGCCCTCGGTGACCGGCCAACGGCTGAACGCTTCGATCATCATACAGAACCTGCTCCAGACCCCGGAGGAGTTCGCCGATATCCCAGTGCGCAACAATCCGGACGGCTCGGTGGTGCGGGTCAAGGATGTGGGGCGCACCGAGCTGGGCAGCGAGTCCGCCGACGTCAAGTCGTTCTACAACGGGAAACCCTCCTCCGGCCTGGCCATCCGTCAGGCGCCCGGCGCCAACGCACTGGAAACGGCGGACGCGGTCAAAGCCAAGATGGTGGAGATGAGCCGCTACTTCCCGCAGGGCATGAAAGTGGTTTACCCCTACGATACCACCCCGTTCGTGCGGGTGGCGATCGACGAGGTGGTCAAGACCCTGATCGAAGCCATCATCCTGGTGTTCCTGGTGATGTGGCTGTTCATGGGCAACATCCGGGCGACCCTGATCCCCACCATTGCCGTGCCGGTGGTGCTACTGGGAACTTTCGCCGTGCTCGGGCTGTTCGGATTTTCGATCAACATGCTGACCATGTTCGCCATGGTATTGGCAATCGGATTACTGGTCGATGACGCGATTGTAGTGGTGGAGAACGTGGAGCGAATAATGGGCGAGGAAGGCCTTTCGCCGCGGGAGGCCACGGCCAAGTCCATGGAGCAGATCACCGGCGCCCTGATCGGCATCGGTCTGGTGCTGGCCGCGGTGTTCGGCCCGATGGCTTTCTTCTCCGGCTCCACCGGCGTGATCTACCGCCAGTTCTCGGTGACCATCGCCGCCTCGATGCTGCTGTCCGTGCTGGTGGCCCTGATCCTGACCCCGGTGCTGTGCGCCACGCTGCTCAAGCCGGTGGCCAAGGGACACGAGGCCGCCGAGGGCGCCATATCGTTCCTGCGGCCGTTCTTCCTCTGGTTCGACCGGGGCTTCTTCCGCTTCCGGGACAGCTACATCCGTCTGGTGGGGCATGCCCTCTCCAGGAAACTGCGCTACCTGCTGGCGTTCGTGGTGCTGGTGGTGGGACTGGGCTTCCTGTTCATGCGAATGCCCACCGGCTTCCTGCCGGATGAGGACCAGGGGATGCTGCTGACACAGATCATCATGCCCACCGGTTCGACCCTGGAGCAGACCAAGAATGTGGCGGACAAGGTCCAACGTTATTTCGAGCAGAACGAAAAAGAGGCCGTGACCTCCTGCATGAATATCGTGGGTTACGGCTATTCCGGCCGCGGCCAGAACAACGCCATGGTTTTCGTCAAGCTGAGGGACTGGCACGAGCGCCGTCACAAGAACCTGCGCGCCTCGGCTGTGGCCCAGCGGGCCATGATCGCCCTATCCGGTATGCGCGAGGCCATGGTCTTCACTTTCCCACCCCCGGCCGTGGTCGAGATGGGTAACGCGCGGGGCGTGGATTTCCAGCTCGTGGACCGCAGCGGACTGGGTCACGCCGCCCTGATGGGCGCGCGTAACCAGCTCCTGGGCATGGCGATGCAGGACCCGCGGCTGGCGAGTATCCGGCCCAACGGTCTGGAGGACGTGCCGCAGTTCCGGGTGGATGTGGACTGGGACCGGGCCGGAGCCCTTGGCCTGCCGGTCAGCTCGATCCACAACACGCTGTCCGCGGCTTTCGGCAGCGCCTATGTGAACAACTTCATCCAGGCCGGGCGGGTCAAGCGCGTGTACGTCCAGGCGGACTCGCAGTACCGCCGTCTGCCCTCCGACCTGGAGAAACTATACGTGCGCAACACCGCCGGGGCGATGGTGCCTTTCAACTCTTTCGCCACCACGCACTGGAGTTCCGGCTCGCCGCGCCTGGAGCGGTTCAACGGCTTCCCCTCGCTGAACATCTGGGCTGAGCCGGCGCCCGGACGCAGCTCCGGCGAGGCGATGCAGGCCATGGAGGAGATAGCCTCCAAGCTCCCCCAGGGGATCGGCTACGACTGGAACGGGCTTTCCTACCAGGAACGCCAGGCCTCGTCCCAGACCGGCATGCTCTACGCCTTTTCGATCCTGGTGATATTCCTCTGCCTGGCGGCGCTGTACGAAAGCTGGCCCATCCCGATCGCGATCCTGCTGGCCCTGCCACTGGGGGCCCTGGGTGGGGTGGTCTTCTCGATGCTGCGGGGGATGCCCAATGATGTATATTTCCAGATCGGGCTGTTGACCACGCTGGGGCTGACCACCAAGAACGCGATCCTGATCGTCCAGTTCGCCAAGGCGCGGCGGGAGCAGGGCCTCGGCCTGATCGAGGCGACCCTGGAAGCCACCAAGCTGCGGCTGCGGCCCATCGTGATGACCTCGCTCGCCTTCGGCTTCGGCGTGCTGCCCCTGACCATCACCAGCGGCGCGGGCGCCGGCGCGATGAACGCCATCGGCACCTCGGTGCTGGGAGGGATGATCACCGGCACGGTCCTGGTCATCCTGTTCGCGCCGCTGTTCTACGTGCTGATCGAGAAAGTCTTCGGCAAAGGCAATTCACACCCAGCGGATGAGAACGCTGGTTCCTTTCATCCGGGAGCTGAGTGATCATGAATAAGAAGGTGCTTCTTCTGGCAATCGGGCTGGCGTTCGGTGCAGTCGGCTGCACGCTGGCCCCCAAGTACTCCCGCCCCGCGGCGCCCGTGCCGGCCGAATGGCCCAGCGGCGACGCCTACGGGGCGGTCGGGGCAGCCGCGGGTGCGCCCTCGGCCCAGGACCTGCGCTGGCGGGAATTTTTCACCGACCAGAGCCTGCAGCAGGTGATCAGTCTGGCCCTGGACAACAACCGCGACCTGCGCCTGGCGGCGCTCAACGTGGAGCTGGCGCGCTCGCTGTATGGCATCCAGCGCAACGAGCTGTTCCCGTCGCTCAACGCCTCGGCCGGAGCCGGCAAGCAGAACGCCTCCGCCGACCTGACCCAGCCCGGCCAGCCGCGGACCACCGAGCGCTACGATGTCAACCTGGGCATCACCTCCTGGGAGCTCGATTTCTTCGGCCGCATCCGCAGCCTGAAGAACCGCGCCCTGCAGGAGTACATGGCCTCGGAGCAGGCCCGCCGCAGTTCCCAGACCCTGCTGGTCTCGTCCGTGGCCAACACCTATCTGGCCCTGGCCGCCGACCGTGAGAACCTGGCCCTGGCGCAGAGTACGCTCGAAGCCCAGAGCAAGGCTTACGAACTGGTGCAGAAACGCTACGAGGTCGGCCTGGCGAACCGCCTCACCCTCCGTCAGGCCCAGACCCCGGTGGAGTCGGCGCGGCGCGACATCGCCCACTACACGCAACTGGTGGCGCAGGACCTCAACGCCCTGAACCTGCTGGCTGGCGCCGAGGTGCCGGAGGGGCTGCTCCCCGCCGGGCTGAGCCGGATAAGCCCGCCCCAGGATATCTCGGCCGGGCTGGGCTCGGAGGTCCTGCTCAGCCGTCCGGATGTCATGCAGGCCGAGGACATGCTCAAGGCGGCCTACGCCGATGTCGGGGCGGCGCGCGCGGCGCTGTTCCCGCGCATCTCCCTGACCACGGCCCTGGGCACGGCCAGCAACGAGCTGTCGAACCTGTTCAAGTCCGGGAACGACACCTGGAACTACAGCGGGGCGGCGACGCTGCCGGTGTTCGACCCCCGTATCTGGAGCGCGCTCAAGGCCAGCAACGTGCAGCGCAAGATCGTGCTGACCCAGTACGAGAAAACGATCCAGAGTGCATTCCGGGACGTGGCGGATGCCCTGGCCCTGCGCGGCACAGTGGACAGCCAGGTGACAGCCCAGCAGGCGCTGGTCGAGGCCTTGCAGGAGACCTACCGCCTGGCGAGCGTCCGCTACGAAAAGGGGATCGACAGCTACCTGAGCGTGCTGGATGCCCAGCGTTCGCTGTTCGCCGCGCAGCAGGGGCTGGTCTCCCTTCAGCTGGCCAAGGTTGGCAGCAACGTGCGGCTCTATGCAGTGCTGGGCGGCGGCGGCGACCAGGCCGAGACGGCGCAGAAACAATAGACCTGAACAAAAGAAGCCGGGAACCTGGCTCTCCCACTGGATTGAGGGGAAAGCCGGTTCCCGGCCTTTTTGTTTCTGGGTGCATACACTGAGAACTTACAGGGATGCAGAGTTTTTACTATTTCCGGTGTGCCTTCGGTTGCGCCTGACGCAGGGGCACGGCGCGCCGGGCCCTACAGAGGACCGAAGCTTCAACAGGCCTCTCAAAGTCTGCCCCGGCCAAAACACGCAACCCAAGCAAGAACACCGCTCAGGCTTTGAGCCAGCGGTCGAACCAGTCGAACGCCTCCTCCTGCATCGGCACGTCCAGCTTGTGCGGCCCGGGATAGTAGGAGCACTTGAAATTCCCGGCCGCTCCCGCCTTGGCGTAAACCTCGGCCAGGATGCTCTCGGCGCGCTTCATCTCGGGCACGGTGTACAGCTCGTCATCCAGGTCATCCAGCACCAGGGTGGGCAGCGGGACCCGCAGCCCCAGTATCTCCGGAAAATCCAGCTCGTGCGGCAGAAGCGGCACGTAGGTCATCCAGGTGTGCGTGAACGACTTGTTCAGCAGAAAATCCCGCCACGTGGTCATGAACCCGGCGCAGAACGCGCACTTGATCCGTGGCTCCAGCCCGCCCAGGAACACCGTGCGCATCCCGCCGCCCGACAGCCCGCCGCAGCCGACACGCTCCGGGTCCACCTCCGGACGGGCGCACAGGATGTCCAGCGCCACACGGTCCTCGGCGAAATACACCCCCGGCCAGGTGGTCCCGGCGCAGAAAAGAGACTTGGCCATGATCGACTCGTGGTCCGAGGCCCAG